>NZ_JBFJMY010000265.1:0-5877 GCF_041633695.1 Hydrogenophaga sp. | reverse complement strand
GGGTTTTCCGTTCAAATTCGCCGTGAAACCCGCAAGCCTTGCACACCACGTCATTTGCCACTTGTGATCCCTCGCCTGTTGATTTTTGTTGAGTGCTTCGTGGACGGAGTCTACAAAGTGAGAGCGCAGAACGCGGCTCTGCTGGCTACATGGTGGCTACATGGTGGCTACATGGTGGCTACATGGTGGCTACATGGCCAATAAAGGAAAAAGCCCGCTACCTTTTAGATAGCGGGCTTCCCTTTACTGACTTGGTGCCGGAGAGATGAATCGAACACCCGACCTTCTCATTACGAATGAGCTGCTCTACCGACTGAGCTACACCGGCAATCCTCGAATTATAGCTTGGCGTGGTAGCTGGTCACGCGCTCGACTTCGTTTTTGGAGCCCAGGATCACGCTCACTCTTTCGTGCAACTTGGTGGGCTGGATGTCGAGGATGCGCTGTTGCCCGTTGGTGATGGCACCACCCGCCTGTTCCACCACCATGCCCATGGGGTTGGCTTCGTACATGAGGCGCAGCTTGCCGGGTTTGTTGGGTTCGCGTTTGTCCCAGGGGTACATGAAGATGCCGCCGCGCGTGAGGATGCGGTGCACGTCGGCTACCATGCTGGCGACCCAGCGCATGTTGAAGTCTTTGCCGCGTGGCCCTTCCTTGCCGGCCAGGCATTCGTTCACGTAGCGCTGCACCGGTTCGTCCCAGTGCCGCATATTGCTCATGTTGATGGCAAATTCCTGTGTGTCGGGCGGTATTTGCACGTTTTCCCGGGTGAGGATGAACGAGCCTTGTTCGCGGTCCAGGGTGAACATGGCCACGCCGTCGCCGACCGTGAGCACCAAGGTCGTTTGCGGGCCAAAGACGCAGTAGCCTGCGGCCACCTGTTGGGCGCCGGCTTGCAGAAAGTCTTGTTCGCTCACGCCCTGGCTCTGGCCTGGCAAGCCCTCGGGCTTCTTCAGCACACTGAAGATGGTGCCGATGCTGACGTTGACGTCGATGTTGGAGGAGCCATCGAGCGGGTCGAACAGCAGCAGGTATTCGCCTTGCGGGTAGCGGTTGGGCACCACGTAGATGCCTTCCATTTCTTCGCTGGCCATCGCGGCCAGGTGACCGCCCCATTCGTTGGCTTCGATCAGCACTTCGTTGGCGATGATGTCGAGCTTTTTTTGCATCTCGCCCTGCACGTTTTCGGTGCTGGCCGAGCCGAGAACGCCGCCCAGATCACCCTTGTTGACTGCCTGGCTGATGCTCTTGCATGCGCGTGCCACGACTTCGAGCAGCAGGCGCAGATGGGATGGGATGTGGCCGTCGACCCGTTGTTGTTCGACCAGGTAGCGCGTCAGTGAAATCGGTTTGGACATGGTGAGGGACTGAAAATCGGTTCAATGGAGGGTGGTTGTGGCATGGGCGCGCCCGGTCGCCCCCGGTAAGAGGGCACCGGGCTGTGCCTTCAATCGGCCAGCGCCCGGGTGACGACTTCGCGCACGTCGCCGCTGAGTTGGGGTTGGGCGGCGACGCGGGCAACGGCTTCGCGCGCTGCGCTGCGGTAGGGTTCCGCCAGCTTTTTCCAGCGGTCCAGCGCACGCGCGAGGCGGGCGGCGACCTGGGGGTTGAAGGCGTCGAGTTCCAGCACCCGTTCGCTCCAGAACAAATAGCCGGCGGCGTCGGCGCGGTGGAAACCGCCCGGGTTGGCGCTGCAGTAGCTGAAGATCACGCTGCGCGCGCGGTTGGGGTTGCGGATCTGAAAGTCGGGGTGCGCCATCAGCCGGCGAACCGCAGGCAGGGCACTGCCTTGGCGATCGGGTGCGCCTGCCTGCAGCGCGAACCATTTGTCCAGCACCAGGGCTTCCGAGCGGAACTGCGCATGGAAGCGGGTCAGCGCATCGCGTGCCAGGGGCTGACCGCTGCTGACCAGGGCCGCCAAGGCGTTGAAGCGGTCGGTCATGTTGCCGGCGTCTTTGAACCGCTGGAAGGCTTTGCCGGGCCAGATGTTGTCACCCGACTGGCTGGCCGCCAGACACAGCATGTTCAGCGCTTGTCCGCTGAGGGCGCGCCGCCCGGCGCTCAGGGCGTCGGGGCGGTAGGCGCCGTTTTCGCGGTGCGCCTCATAGGCTTGCACCCAGTCGCCGTGCAACGCGGTGGCGAGTTGTAGGCGCATGGCCTCGCGCACGGCGTGTATGCGCTGCGGGTCCACCACGTCGAGTTGCTCGGCGATGTAGGTTTCTGACGGCAGGGTCAGCACCAGTTCCTTGAACGCGGCGTCCAATGCCGGGTGCTGCAACACCAGGCGCATGGCGTCGATGTAGGCCTCGTCCAGCACCGGGGTTTGAGTCGGGTCGGCGTCGCCGCGAATGAAGGCAATGGCGCGCGACAAAGCCAGGCGCTGACCGGCTTCCCAGCGGTTGAAGGCGTCGCTGTCGTGCGCGAGCAGCGTGAGCAGTTGCTCATCGGTGTAGGCAAAGTCCAGCACCACCGGGGCGGAAAATCCGCGCAGGATGGAGGGCACCGGTTCGGCGTCGAGGTGGGTGAAGGTGAAGCTTTCGGATGCTTCGGTCAGCACAAAGATGCGGGTACCGGAACCCGCCTGCGCCTCGTCGTCCAATTGCAGGGGCAGCGCTTGGCCATCCTGTCCGATCAGGCCCAGGGCCACAGGTATCACGAACGGCAACTTGGCCGCCTGGCCGGGCGTGGGCTCCGAGGTTTGTGTCAGCGTCAGTGTGTAGCTGCGCGCAGCGGCGTCGTAGGCGCCGCTGGCATGCAGCCGCGGGGTTCCGGCCTGGCTATACCAGCGCTTGAACTGCGTCAGCAGCAGGGCCAGATCGGAGTCCGGGTTGGCGTCCGCCATCGCTTGTGCGAAGTCGTCGCAGGTCACGGCCTGGCCGTCGAAGCGGGCGAAGTAGAGCTTCAAGCCCGCGGCAAAACCGTCGCGCCCAACCAGGGTCTGCATCATGCGCACGACCTCTGCGCCTTTTTCGTAGACCGTGACGGTGTAGAAATTGTTGATCTCGACGTAGCTGTCGGGCCGCACCGGGTGGGCCATGGGGCCGGCGTCTTCGGGGAACTGGGCGGTGCGCAAAACCCGCACGTCTTCGATGCGCTTGACCGCGCGCGCCGAAGGTTCGGCGCACAGGTCCATGCTGAACTCCTGGTCGCGGAACACAGTCAGGCCTTCTTTGAGGCTGAGCTGGAACCAGTCGCGGCAGGTGACGCGGTTGCCGGTCCAGTTGTGGAAGTATTCGTGCCCGACCACCGATTCGATGTTGGAGAAATCGGTGTCGGTGGCGGTGGCGCTGTTGGCCAGCACGTACTTGGTGTTGAAAATGTTCAGGCCCTTGTTTTCCATCGCGCCCATGTTGAAGTCGCTGGTGGCGACGATCATGAAACGCTCCAGATCGAGCGGTAGACCAAAACGGGCTTCGTCCCAGACCACGCTGGCGATCAGCGAGTTCATGGCGTGTTCGGTCTTGTCCATGTCGCCGGGGCGCACATAGACCTGCAGCAGGTGGGGCTTGCCGCTGCGCGAGACGATGTGCTGCTCGCGCGCCACCAACAGGCCGGCCACCAGCGCAAACAGGTAGCACGGCTTTTTGTGCGGGTCCACCCACTTGGCAAAGTGGCGGCCCCCTTCGAGCTCGCCTTGTTCCACGAGGTTGCCGTTGGACAGCAGCACCGGGTACTTGGCCTTGTCCGCGCGCAGCGTGACGGTGTAGCTGGCCATCACGTCCGGACGGTCGAGAAAGTAGGTGATGCGCCTAAAGCCTTCGGCCTCGCACTGGGTGAAAAAGCTGCCCTCGCTCACGTACAAACCCATGAGCTGGCTGTTCTTGTCGGGAGCGCAAGTGGTGAAGATTTCCAGGTCGAACGGCTCAGGTCCCTGGGGCAGGTTTTCCAGCACCAGTTGATCACCGTCCAGCTTGAACGAGCAGCCCGCACCGTTCACCAGCACCCGTGCCAGGTTCAGCTCTTCGCCGTCGAGCCGCAGCGCTTGTTCGGCCACGTCGGGGTTGCGGCGCAGGCGCATTTTGTTGAGCACGCGCGTCTTGACCGGATCGAGGTCAAACGCCAGGTCCACGGTGTCGATCCAGTAGGCCGGAGCGGCATAGTCTTCGCGGTGTACCACGGTGGTGGGGCCTTCGCGCAGTGCGGTCATGTCAAGTTCCTGTCAGAAGGGGATGGAGGGGTTGCGCAAACGCGGCATCACCCGCTGAGGCGGCCTGGCCGCAACGGTGTAAACCGTGCGGCCAGACAGATTCGAGCGGGCGCCACATGGCTTAGACACCTTGTTTGAGCGAGGCTTCGATGAAGGCATCCAGGTCGCCGTCGAGCACTTTCTGGGTGGCCGAAATCTCGACGTTGGTGCGCAAGTCTTTGATGCGGCTGTTGTCCAGCACATAGCTGCGGATCTGGTGACCCCAGCCCACATCGGTCTTGGTGTCTTCCAGCTTCTGTTGCTCTTCTTGCTGCTTGCGCAGCTCGAAGTCGTACAGCTTGGAGCGCAGGCGTTTCCAGGCCACGTCGCGGTTGCCGTGCTGGCTGCGACCGTCTTGGCACTGCACCACGATGCCGGTGGGCAAGTGGGTCAGGCGCACCGCCGAATCGGTCTTGTTGATGTGCTGGCCGCCGGCGCCAGAGGCCCGGTAAGTGTCGGTGCGCACGTCGGCCGGGTTGATGTTGATCTCGATCGAATCGTCGATTTCCGGGTACACGAACACGCTGGCAAAGCTGGTGTGGCGCCCACCCGACGAGTCGAACGGCGATTTGCGCACCAGGCGGTGCACGCCGGTTTCGGTGCGCAGCAAGCCAAAGGCGTATTCGCCTTCGATCTTGATGGTAGCGCCCTTGATGCCCGCGGTGTCGCCCGGCGTCTCGTCTTCGATCGTGGTCTTGAAGTCCTTGCGCTCGGCGTAGCGCAGGTACTGGCGCAGCAACATGCTGGCCCAGTCGCAGGCTTCGGTGCCACCGGCGCCGGCCTGGATGTCCAGAAAGCAGTTCAGGGGATCGGCCGGGTTGTTGAACATGCGGCGGAATTCGAGCTTCTCCACCTCGGCGGCCAGTTTGCCCGCTTCTGTTTCGATGGTGATCAGCCCGGCTTCGTCGTTGTCGTCGTTCGACATGTCGAACAACTCGCTGTTGTCCGCCAGTTCGCCCGTGAGGCGGTCCAGCACATGGACCACATCTTCCAGCGACTTCTTTTCACGCCCGAGTTCCTGGGCCCGCTTGGGGTTGTCCCAGACCGTGGGCTCTTCCAGCGCGGCTTCGACTTCTTTCAGTTTGGATGCTTTGGCATCGTAGTCAAAGATACCTCCGGAGCTCGACCACCCGCACGGTCAGGTCTTCGAGTTGGTTGCGGATGGTGTTGGTGCGTTCTGCTTCCATGAGAGTCTTCCTGATGTCTGGGGCCAAAACAGGTATTTTCTCATGCGCCCACCCCTGGCGGGCAGGTGCCCACCGCAGAGGCGGTTCAGAAGCGCAGGCTGGCGCCCACCATGAAGGCGGCCGTGCCCAGCAGTTGCACTTCCACGGCGCTGTGGTCGCTCAGCCGGTAGCCAACAGCAGGGACGAGGACGGGCGAGAACCCGCCCACGTTCAGCGGCACCTTGTTCTTGTATTTGCCCACGTAGCCATACACGATGCCCGCGCTCACCGACACGTAGACTTCCGGCACGGACGCCATCACGCCCGGCCAGGTCTTGCCGGCGAACGCATAGGCCGATGGTTGGCCGAAGGAGTTGTTGAACAGGCTGAAACCGCAGAATCGGTCTTTGGGCAACAACAGGCTCACACTGGCGGCGTAAACCTGCTGGTGTTCGGGCGAGTGGGACCAGTGGTGGGTGTAGGGGGAGAAAAAGGCTTCGTAGCGCGGCGCGGGGGCGTTTGCCG
>NZ_JBFJMY010000264.1:0-5918 GCF_041633695.1 Hydrogenophaga sp. | reverse complement strand
TGTTTTGCGCGCCGATCTGGCGCGCCTGATGGGCTTGACCGATGTCCAGATCGACGTCATCCGCATGGAGGCTTCGGGTTGTTATGGGCGCAACTGCGCCGACGACGTGGCGGCCGACGCGGCCTTGCTCTCGCGCGCCGTGGGCGCGCCGGTGCGGGTGCAGCTCACGCGCGAGCAAGAACACGCCTGGGAGCCCAAGGGTGCGGCCCAACTGATGCAAGTCCAGGGCGGCCTGAATGCCGATGGCTCGGTCGCGGCCTACGACTTCCAGACCTCGTATCCGTCCAATGGCGCACCCACGCTGGCCTTGTTGCTGACCCGCACCGTGGAGCCCCTGGCGCAAGCCTACGAGATGGGCGACCGCACCGCGCGTCCGCCGTACGACTACGACCACTTGCGCGTGACCATCAACGACATGCCGCCCATGTTGCGTGCGTCGTGGTTGCGTGGGGTCTCGGCCTTGCCCAATTCGTTCGCGCACGAGTCCTATATCGACGAGTTGGCCACCGCAGCCGGGGTGGACCCGGTGGAGTTCCGGCTGCGCTATCTGAACGATCCGCGAGCGGCAGAACTGTTGCGCACCACCGCCGAGCGTGCCGGTTGGGTGGCGCACACACAGCCGCAGCAGCAGGCCGTGCGTGAAGGCCAAGGCGGCAAAGACGAGGACGATGGGCCCGATCTGCTGCGCGGCCAGGGCGTGGCCTACGCGCGCTATGTGCACAGCAAGTGGCCGGGATTTGGCGCTGCCTGGGCGGCCTGGGTGGCCGACGTGGAAGTCAACCGCAAGACCGGTGAGGTGCATGTGCGCCGCGTGGTGGTGGGGCACGATGCCGGTACGCTGATCAACCCGGCGGGCGTGCAGCACCAGATCCACGGCAACGTGATCCAGACCACCAGCCGCGCCCTCACCGAGCAGGTCACGCTGGCGCCCAGGACGCAAACCGTCAACAGCCTGGAGTGGGGCGCCTACCCGATTCTGAATTTTCGCGATGTGCCGGTGATCGATGTGGTGAGCATGCCGCGACCGGGCGAAGCCCCGCTGGGTGCGGGCGAATCCTCTTCCGTGCCGGGCACGGCGGCCATTGCCAATGCGATCTTCGACGCCACCGGCGTGCGGTTTCGCCAGCCGCCGTTCACGCCAGAGGTGGTGCGGGCCGCTCTGCATCCGGTGCGAGACCTGGGCTCGGCCTCTGCGGCCTTGCCGGCGCCCCGCGCCGAACCGACGCTGCCCGAGCAAGCACCATGGCCCCGGCGGCGCAGCGCTTGGGCGCGTGGCACCGCCATGCTCGCGGGTGGCCTGGGCCTGGTGGCGGCTTTGCTGGGCTGGCGCAGTGTGATCGCGCCGGTGGCCGCAAGCGGTGCTTCGGTCTACAACGCGGCCACCATCGAACGCGGGCGCGTACTGGCCGCCGCTGGCGACTGCGTGGTCTGCCACACCGCGCCGGGCGGTGCACCCAACGTGGGTGGGCGGGCCATGGACACACCGTTTGGCACGGTCTACACCACCAACCTCACACCCGACCCCGATACCGGCATCGGCCTGTGGTCGTTCAGCGCATTCCAGCGCGCCATGCGCGAAGGCATTTCGCGCGACGGCAAACACCTGTATCCGGCATTCCCCTATACCGCGTTTGCGCAAATCGGCGACGAAGACCTGACCGCGCTCTACGCCTACCTGATGGCGCAGCCCGCGGTGCGCTCGGCGCCGCCCACCACGCAGTTGGCCTTTCCGTTCGGTGTGCGTCCGCTGATGGCGGGCTGGAACGCGCTGTTCCACGATCCGGCGCCGCACCGCCCCGACCCGACGCAGACGGTGGAATGGAACCGGGGCGATTACCTTGTCAACGGGCTGGGGCACTGCGGCGCCTGCCACACACCACGCAACGCGCTGGGCGCGGAGCGTGGTGGCCCGGCCTTTCTGAGCGGCGCACTGGTCGATGGCTGGGAAGCGCCCGCGCTGACCGGTTTGTCGCGCGCGCCGGTGCCCTGGACGCAAGACCAGCTCTACCGCTATCTGCGCCATGGCCATGCCCCGCAGCATGGCGTGGCCAGCGGCCCCATGGCCCCGGTGGTGCAGCAGCTGGCCGCGCTGCCCGACGCCGACATCCGCGCCATGGCGACGTATCTGGCGTCGTTCTCCGAACCGCTGTCAGAGGCCGAGAGTGCTGCGCGCGCGCAGCAGGTGGTCTTGTCGGCACAAGCCGCGTCGGCCACCTTGCCCGGACCCGGGCAGCGTTTGTTCGACGGTGCCTGTGCGGCTTGCCACCACGATGGCGACGGGCCGCATTTGCTGGGCGTGAACACCCCGCTGGCGCTGAACAGCCAGTTGCACAGCGAGCGTCCCGACAACCTGGTGCGCGTGATCCTGGACGGGGTGCGCAGCCCGGCAGGTCCTGAGATCGGCTTCATGCCAGCGTTCCGCCAAGCCCTGGACGACGAACAGATTGCCGTGCTGGCGGGTTATATGCGCGGGCGGTTTGCACCGGCAGAGCCGGTCTGGCGCGATCTGCCTGCGACGGTGGCGCATTTGCGCGCAGCGCGCCACACCGATTGAGCCACACCGATTAAAAAAAGCCTGCAGGTCGGGCGACGCCGGTGTTGGTGCGGCGCCGGGGGCGCGCTCAGGTGTCCAAGCCTGCTTCGTTGCCAAAACAAAACCGGAAGGTGGCGCCCAGCCCCGGCACGCCTTCGCCCTCGATGTGACCGCCGTGGCGCTCGATGATGCGCCGCACGGTGGCCAGACCGATGCCCGAACCTTCGAATTCTTTGGCGCCGTGCAGCCGGTTGAACGGCTTGAACAAGCGGTCGCTGCGCGCCATGTCGAAGCCGGCGCCGTTGTCGCGCACAAAGAAGACCATCCGACCGGTGAGCGGAGTGGCTTCCTGACCGATTTCAATGCGCGGTTGGGTCTGATGGCGGCTGTACTTCCAGGCGTTGCCGAGCAGGTTTTCCAGCACGATTCTGGCCAGATCGGGGTCGCAGTTTGCGATCAGTCCCGGTTCCACATGGATGTCTACTTGGCGCTGTGGCTCGCGTTGTTGCTCGTGCCGCAACACGTCGTGTGCCAGTTCGCTCAGATCAACCGGCTTGCGCGTGAGTTCACTCTGGCTGACGCGCGCCAATGCCAGCAAATCGTTGATCAGGCTGCTCATGCGGGTGGTCGAAGCCATGACCCGCTGGATCAATTCCTCGTCGGGTGCTTGTATACGCTCCGCCATCTGATCGCGCAACACGTGCATGAAGCCGGCGATGGCGCGCAGCGGCGACTTCAGGTCGTGTGACACGGTATAGGCGAAGGTGTCGAGCTCCCGGTTGAGGTATTCGAGTTGAGCTGTGCGCTCCTCCACCCGGTGCTCCAGGGTTTCGCGCAGCTTCTGGATTTCACGGTCGCGCCGCAAGCGGATCAGCTCGGCGTTGCAGCGGCTGGAGAAGATGGCCATCATGGCCAGCAGCTCCGGCGTGCGGTCCATGGGTGTTTTCCACATGGCCGTGAGTAGACCGATGGGGCTGCCATCGGCGTCGCGCAGCGCGACACCGATGTAGCTCTCATAACTACTGCCGATGGGGAACTGGTCGGGGGAAAAGCGCCGCTTCAAATCACCGAAAAAATGGCTGGTACCTACTGTGTCCACCGTGTGGCCGCAGGGCGTGCCTGCCAGTGGGTAGCGCACATTGGGTACCAAGGCGGCGTCGTGATACGCAGCCACGGTTTGCACGTTTTGCATGGGGTCGATCTCGCCGACGATCACCAGGTCGGCCTTGAAGGCATGCGCCATGTGTTGCACCAAGGATTGGAAGAACCGCAGCCCGGTTTCTCTGGACAGGCCTTTGGCCATATTCAGCAGCAAGGTTTCGCGGCGTCTGTCTTCACTGTCATCCACTGCGTACGACAGTTCACAGGCATCACCATCGACTTCGATCACCACCGACCAGATTTTCACGGTGATCGCATCCCCTTTGCGCGTGCGCAGACGGGCCGAATAACCCAGGGTCTGGCCCTTGCGTTGCAGCAGACCGATGAACTGGTTGCGCTCGTCTTCGCTGAACCAGAGCCCGGCTTGTTGCCAGTTTTTGCCGCGAAGTTCTGCGTTGTTGTAGCCCAGCACCTTTTCATAGGCGGGATTGGATTCGATGAAGCAACCATCGCTCAACCGGGTGATGGACATGCCCAGCGGGCTGGCCTGGAAGGCTCTGGAGAAGCGGTCTTCGGAGCGGCGAAGCGCGCGCTGCGCCCGTGCCTGCGCGCTCACGTCCAGCACCGTCACAATGAGCAGCGGTTCGGGACCTTGTGTCACCTGGGCTGCCGACACCAGGCCTTCGAATGTGCTGCCATCGCGGCGTTTTCCAATGGCCTCGAAGGCTTGCACATAGCCCTTTTCCTGCATTTGGGCGACAAACTGTTTGCGTTCCTCTTGGTCCTGCCAGAACATCGGCGGGGTCGCCGTCGACAGTTGTGCTCGCGTGATGCCAAACATGCGCAGATAGGCGTCGTTGGCCTCCAGCAGTTTCTGTGTCTCTGCTTGCACCACCAGCGTGGCCGCCGGGTTGTTGTGGAACAAGGCCATGAACTGGCCCTCGCTGGCGCGCAGTTGCCGCTCCACCTGCTTCTGACGCGTGAGTGCAAGGTCTTGCTTGTGCAAGGCATCTGCCAGGCGTTTGCGCCCCACATACACACTGACCAGAATGCCGGCCATCACCACACTCTGTGTGATCCACAGCGCCCAGCCTGCGCGGAGGTCGGGACGCTGGTGCAACAGACCCATGTTTTCGGCGATGTTGAGCCCGGCCAAGGCCGCCACGCACAACAGCGCCGTCAGGACCATGGTGCGCACCGGCAGGAACGAGGTCGATCCCACCACCGCTGCGATCATGACCAGGACCGCCGCGCTGCGCACCGAACCGTGGGCCATGGTCCCGAGGATGCCGGCCACGAGAATGCCAAACACGAGCAGGTGTATCGCCAGCCGGTAGCGCTGCAGGCGGTAGAGCAGCCACACGGTCCAGATCAGCAGCGTCAGACCGGCGGCGGTGAAAAAGAGAGCTGTAAAACCTTCGCGCCGGTACAGAAACCAGGTCACCAGGGGCACGCCCAGACTCAGCGTGAGGATGATGCTCCACAGCGCGTGGCGCTGGTGCTGTTGCAGCAACGCCGAGTGCGTGGGGTCGTTCGGGGGCGGCTGTACGGACGCGCGCGCAGATCCTGATTCTTCGCTCATGGCTGGTTTGCTTCGAAAGAAAAATACAGGGAGGTACCTTCGCCGACCCGGGAATCCGCCCGGATACGGCCGGCGTGGCGCTCCACGATGCGGTGCACCGTGGCCAGGCCAATGCCCGATCCTTCGAACCCCTCACTCGGCATGTGCAGGCGCTGGAAGGGCTTGAACAGCTTGTCGGCGTGCCGCATGTCAAAGCCCACGCCGTTGTCTCTGACAAAGTACTCGCCTGGCCCGCCCGACGTGCCGGGCATCTGCCCGAACTCGATCAGCGGATGGGGCTGGTCGCGGGTGTACTTCAGCGCGTTGCTCAGCAGGTTGTCGAGCGCGATGCGCGCCAGGCTCGCGTCGCAGCGGCACAGCAGGTCGGGCTGAATGCGCCATTCGATGGCACGCTCCGGCATTCGGGTTTGGGTGCGGCGGCGGATGTCCTGGACCAGGTCGCTCAGATCCACTTCGACCATCTCCAGCATGCCTTGGCTGATGCGGGCCAGCGACAACATGTCGGCGATGAGGTCGCTCATGCGGTGGGTGGCGGCGAGCACGCGTTCCATCATCGCGCGCTCGTCTGCGCTGGCGCGGTCCTGGAGTTGGTCTTTCAACAATTGTGTGAAACCGTCGATGGCGCGCAGCGGCGATTTCAGATCGTGCGACACGGAGTAGGCGAACGAGTCCAGCTCGGCGTTGACCTGTTCCAGCTCGGCG
>NZ_JBFJMY010000263.1:0-5936 GCF_041633695.1 Hydrogenophaga sp. | reverse complement strand
CGCGTGGAGTCCCCGGTGCTCACCCAGCTGACCACGGTGGTGGGCAGGAGAATGATCGAAGAAGCAAAAATGGGCGGAATCACACCAGCCATGTTCAGCTTGAGCGGCAGGTGAGACGACTGGCCACCATAGACCTTGTTGCCCACTTGGCGGCGCGCGTAGTTCACCAGGATCTTGCGTTGCCCACGTTCCACAAACACCACGAAGTAGGTGACCAGCACCACCAACGCAATGATGAGCAAAGAGACCAGAATGTTCATGGCACCGGTGCGCACCAGTTCCAGCAAACCGCCAATGGCGCTGGGCAGACCCGCCGCAATACCGGCGAAGATCAGGATCGAGATGCCGTTGCCCAGACCACGCTCGGTTATCTGTTCACCCAACCACATCAGAAACATCGTACCGGCCACCAGACTCACGACAGCGGTGATGCGAAACGCCATACCCGGATCGATCACCAGACCTGCCGAACTTTCCAAGGCGATGGCAATGCTCATCGACTGGAAGATGGCCAAGCCCAGGGTGCCGTACCGGGTGTACTGCGTGATCTTGCGCCGCCCGGTCTCACCTTCTTTTTTCAACTGCTCGAACGTGGGCACGACATAGGTCATCAACTGCATGATGATCGACGCCGAGATGTACGGCATGATGCCCAACGCGAACACGGTGAAGCGCGACAAGGCGCCACCCGAGAACATGTTGAAAAGACTGAGGATGCCGCCTTGCTGGCCCTTGAACAGCTGCTCCAGCTGCGCAGGGTCAATCCCGGGCACAGGAATGTGTGCCCCGATGCGGTAGACCACCAGCGCCAACAACAGGAACACAAGTCGGCGACGAAGGTCGCCGAACTTGCCTGTCTTGGCTAGGGTTGAGGTTCCGGTTGCCACAGTGAGTTAGCCTTTGCCCGAATCCAATCAGGCGACCGAGCCGCCAGCGGCTTCAATAGCCAGCTTGGCCGCAGCGGTAGCACCAATGCTCTTCAAAGTGACGGCACGTTTGATTTCGCCGGTCTTGATCACTTTGACGCGCTTGATCAGATGCGCCACCAGGCCCGCTTGCTTGAGCACCAACAGATCCACCTCGGTGGCCGTCAGCAACTCCAGGTCGCTCAAGGTCACTTCTGCATTGAACTGCAGCTGTGCGGACTTGAAGCCACGCTTGGGCAGACGGCGCTGCAAAGGCATTTGACCGCCTTCAAAACCGACTTTGTGGTAGCCACCCGAACGGGATTTCTGACCTTTGTGACCACGGCCAGCGGTTTTACCCAGGCCAGAGCCGATGCCGCGACCGACGCGGCGCTTGGCATGCTTGGAGCCTTCAGAAGGCTTGATAGTGTTGAGTTCCATGTCTTGTGACCTCAATCAGAGTACTTTGACCAGGTAGCTGATCTTGTCGATCATGCCGCGCACGGAAGGCGTGTCCTGCAGCTCGCTGGTGCTGTTGAGCCGACGCAGGCCCAGGCCGCGCACGGTGTCGCGGTGAGATTGTTTGCATCCAATGGGGCTGCGCACCAGTTGGACTTTGACGGTGGTTTGTGTGGTCATGATCGTGTTCCCATCAGCCCAGAATGTCTTCAAGCGACTTGCCGCGCTTGGCAGCGACGTCGGCGGGCGTCGTCGAGTTCTTCAAGGCGTCCAGCGTCGCACGCACCAAGTTGTATGGGTTGCTGGAGCCGTGGCTCTTGGCAACCACATCGGTGATGCCCAACACTTCGAACACCGCACGCATAGGGCCGCCAGCAATGATGCCGGTACCTTTTGCGGCCGGCAGCATCATGACGTTGGACGCGCCGTGCTCGCCGTGCACGCTGTGGTGCAAGGAGCCGTTCTTGAGCGAGACCTTGACCATGTTGCGACGGGCCTGTTCCATGGCCTTTTGCACGGCCACCGGCACTTCACGCGCCTTGCCCTTGCCCATGCCAACGCGGCCATCGCCGTCACCCACCACGGTCAGCGCTGCGAAACCGAGAATGCGACCGCCCTTGACCACTTTGGTCACGCGGTTGATCGCGATCATCTTTTCGCGCAAACCGTCGTCGTTCGCTTCGTTTTTGATGTTTGCCTGAAATTTAGCCATTTTGTGTATCCCGTCCGATCAGAACTGCAGGCCGGCTTCGCGTGCCGCGTCAGCCAGGGCCTTGACCCGACCATGGTAGGCAAAGCCCGAACGGTCGAAGGCGACCTTTTCGATGCCAGCCGCTTTGGCCTTTTCAGCAATGCGCTTGCCAATCAGCTGCGCGGCAGCGGTGTTGCCACCTTTGCCAGCGGCGCCGATTTGTGCCCGCACTTCGGCTTCCGCCGTCGATGCGGTGGCCAGCACCTTGGAGCCATCGTCGGAGATGACGCTGGCGTAGATGTGCAGGTTGGTGCGGTTCACGGTCAGCCGCACAGCGCCTTGCTGTGCGATGCGGATACGCGTTTGGCGGGCCCGGCGCAGACGCTGCTCTTTTTTCGTCAACATGATCCTGATCCTTATTTCTTCTTGGTTTCCTTGATCACGACCTTTTCATCCACATAGCGGATGCCCTTGCCCTTGTAGGGCTCTGGGGGGCGCACGGCGCGCACTTCGGAAGCGATCTGGCCAACGCGTTGACGATCAGAACCCTTGATCAGGATTTCGGTCGGCGTCGGGGTTTCCACCTTGATGCCCGCAGGCATGTCCATCACCACCGGGTGGGAGTAACCCACCGTCAGGTTGAGCTTGGTACCCTGCGCTTGCGCACGGTAGCCCACGCCCAACAAGGTCAGCTTCTTCTCAAAGCCCTTGCTGACACCGGTCACCATGTTGTTCACCAGCTGGCGCATGGTGCCCGACATGGCATTGGCTTCACGGGAGTCATCGACTGGCACGAAAGTCATCGTGCCTGCGTTGTTCTCGATCTTGACCAAGCGGTTCTGGGTCAACGCCAGCGCGCCGAGTGCGCCCTTGACATTGATCTGGTTGTCTTTCACGGCCACATCGACTCCCTGGGGAATGGTGACCGGCTGTTTTCCAATACGTGACATTAATTGCTCCTCAATGCCCGCATCAGGCGACGTAACACAGGACTTCACCACCGACACCGGTGGAGCGAGCCTTGCGGTCGGTCATCACACCCTGGGGCGTGGTGACGATAGCAACACCCAGACCGTTCTGGACTTCGGGGATTGCGTTGCGGCCGCGATAGACACGCAGACCAGGGCGGCTCACGCGCTCGATGCGCTCGATCACCGGACGGCCAGCGTAGTACTTGAGAGCAATCTCAAGCTCGTTTTTGCCGTCGGCGCTCTTGACCTGGAATCCGTCGATATAACCTTCGTCCTTCAGGACTTGGGCAATCGCCGTCTTCAACTTGGACGCGGGCATCGACACGCTGGACTTCTCGACCATCTGCGCATTGCGAATGCGGGTCAACATGTCGGCGATAGGATCACTCATGCTCATTTGTGGTTCTCCTAGGGCTTACCAGCTGGCTTTGGTGATGCCGGGGATTTCACCGGCGAAAGCCATTTCGCGGACCTTGGCGCGAGCCAGACCGAAATGGGCATAGGTTCCACGCGGACGACCCGTGATCTCACAGCGGTTGCGCTGGCGAGTCGGATTGGCGTTGCGCGGCAGCTTTTGCAGCGCGAGACGCGCCGCATCACGCTCTTCGTCCGTGCGCTTGGCATCGGAAGCGGTTGCCTTCAACTCGGCGTATTTCGTGGCGAACTTGGCGGCGAGTTTCTCGCGCTTGAGTTCGCGCTGGAGCAGTGCTTGTTTTGCCATACGCTACCTCAGTTCTTGAACGGGAAACGGAAACCGACCAACAAAGCTTTGCACTCTTCGTCGTTTTTGGCCGATGTCGTGATGCTGATGTTGAGGCCACGCAAGGCATCTACCTTGTCGTACTCGATCTCAGGGAAAATGATCTGCTCTTTGACGCCGATGTTGTAGTTGCCACGGCCGTCAAACGCCTTGCCCGAAATACCACGGAAGTCGCGCACCCGGGGCAATGCCACGGTCACGAAACGGTCCAGGAATTCATACATGCGGGCACCGCGCAGGGTCACCATGCAACCAATGGGCTGCTGCTCACGGATCTTGAAACCCGCAATGGCTTTGCGCGCCTTGGTCACCACCGGCTTTTGCCCAGCGATCTTGGTCAGGTCGCCCACGGCGCTGTCCATGACCTTCTTGTCGGCAACCGCCTCGCTCACACCCATGTTGAGCGTGATCTTGGTGATGCGCGGCACTTCCATGATCGAGGAGTAGCCAAATTTTTCAACCAGGCTCGGAGCGATCTTGTCGCGGTAAATTTCTTGCAAGCGGGTCATGCTCAGGCCACCTTGATTTCTTCGCCACTGGACTTGTAGACGCGCACTTTTTTGCCGTCTGCCAGGACTTTGATGCCGACGCGGTCCGCCTTGCCCGTTGCGCCATTGAAAATGGCCACATTGGACTGGTGAATCGGCATGGTTTTTTCCACAATACCGCCAGTCACACCCTTCATGGGGTTGGGCTTGGCGTGCTTCTTGACGGTGTTCACACCCTCAACCAGCACACGATCGGCATCGGTACGTGAAACCACGTTGCCCGTTTTGCCCTTGTCGCGACCGGCAATCACGATGACTTTATCGCCACTACGAATCTTGTTCATGATGATTCCTCAGAGAACCTCGGGTGCCAGCGACACGATCTTCATGAACTTCTCGTTGCGCAGTTCGCGCGTAACCGGTCCGAAGATGCGGGTGCCGATTGGCTCCAGCTTGGCGTTCAGCAACACTGCAGCGTTGCCATCGAATTTGATCAAGGCGCCGTCGGGACGGCGAATGCCTTTGGCGGTGCGCACCACAACGGCGCTGTACACCTCACCTTTTTTGACACGACCACGAGGCGCAGCCTCTTTGATGGTGACCTTGATGACATCGCCGACACTGGCGTAACGGCGCTTGGAGCCGCCCAGCACCTTGATGCACATCACGGACTTGGCACCCGTGTTGTCAGCAACATCGAGTCGAGTTTGCGTTTGAATCATTTGTATGTATTCCCAACTTGAATCCGCTCGGCCACCACGGCCGGGAGTGATCAGTCTTGGGCCCGTCGTTACAAACCAACCAATCACTTCAAAACCAAGCTTGCGCCAATGGTTCCTGGTACTGGTCGGCCCATTTCGGTGGGCAGATAGCCTCGCTTTTTGGAGCGAAGCCGTTGATTATGGCATTGATTCAGTCGATGGTCAAGCGGCTGCCTGCTTTGTTTTGCACAAACCGCCTCAGGCACGCGCCCAGGCGCCTTGGTAGGCCTCGGACAAGCCCAAGAATTCTGGCAACGCCGGGTTGTTGCCGGTTTCCTCGCTCAGAATATCGGCCACCCGAGGCGCCACTTGTTGAGCTGTTTTGGCATCCAGAAAGAGCAGACGGGACCTTCTGGCAAGCACATCTTCGACTGTGAGCGCAAACTCACTTCGGGCCGCGAAGCGCACCATCGCCTCGCTCAGACCAGGGGTCAGCCAACGGTCGTGGCCGGGCAGCGTCTGTATTTGCGTGTTGTCGCTGCCATACAAATGGGCACCCGGCGCCGCGGTGAGCGACGCCGCTTCGCCACCATGGGTTTGCGCAGGCGTGCCTGCCAGCCGGTGGTGCGAGGTGCCCGTAGCGTCCGCGCCTGCCGTCGGGTTCGGCTGGACCACGTTGCGCGGTTCCAGGCTGCCCCATTCCTGGCAGCGCTGGATCACATCTTCTGCCATGGCGCGGTAGGTGGTCCATTTGCCGCCGGTCACGGTGACCAGTCCCTGGGCCGATTTGACGATGGTGTGCTCGCGCGAGACCTGGCGCGTGTGCTGTGTCGCGTCGGCTGCAGGGGGGCGCACCAGTGGGCGCAGGCCAACCCAGATGCTCTTGACGTCGGCCCGGGTCACCGGCTGGCCCAGCGCGATGGAGGCCTCTTCCAATATGAAGTTGATCTCGGCCTCCATG
>NZ_JBFJMY010000262.1:0-5956 GCF_041633695.1 Hydrogenophaga sp. | reverse complement strand
TCCCACTGTGGAACCTCGTCGCCACGGGTGCGCAAATCGTCCAGGATCGCGTCCAGTTCGTCGAAATCGTCGTTGTCCATGGGCTTGTTCGGGGGATCGGAAATCATGGTTTTTCAGCTCGGGGTTCTATGATGACGACCAGTGTAGCTTTTGAAGGACCCCATGCTTGATCGACTGAATGCCCTTTACCCCGTGCGTTACACGGCGCTGGCGCTGTGCGTCCTGGGCGCCCTGCTGAGTCTGTTCACGCTGGTGGGTTTTGGCATCGGTGGCTGGACCTTTCTGATCTGCACCGGTCTGTCTGTGCTGGGTTTCTGGGATATGCGGCAGACCAGCAAGTCGGTGCTGCGCAACTACCCCGTGATCGGGCACCTGCGCTACACCCTGGAAAAAATCCGACCTGAAATGCGCCAGTACTTTCTGGAAAGCGATACCGAGGCCACGCCCTTCTCGCGCAGCCAGCGCAGCCTGGCCTACGCCCGCGCCAAAGGCCAGACCGACAAGCGGCCCTTTGGCACCCAGCTCAATGTCAAACAAAACGGCTTCGAATGGCTCAACCACTCGCTGGCCCCCAGCCACCTGCTCAGCCACGACTTCCGCATCACCGTGGGCGGCCCGGACTGCACCCAGCCCTATGACGCCAGCGTGTTCAATATCTCGGCCATGAGCTTTGGCGCGCTCTCGGCCCATGCGGTGCAAGCCCTCAACGCCGGCGCCCAGCGCGGCGGGTTTGCGCACGACACCGGTGAAGGCTCGATCTCGGTCCACCACCGCATGCACGGTGGCGACCTGATCTGGGAAATCGGCTCGGGTTACTTCGGCTGCCGCAACGACGACGGCAGCTTCAATGCCGAAAAATTCAGAACCAATGCCCTGGACGCCCAGGTCAAGATGATCGAGCTCAAGCTCAGCCAAGGTGCCAAACCCGGCCATGGCGGCGTGCTGCCGGGCAGCAAGGTCACGCCCGAAATCGCCGCCGCGCGCGGTGTGCCGCTGGGCCTGGATTGCATTTCGCCGTCCTCGCACAGCGCGTTCTCCACGCCGGTCGAGCTGATGGAGTTCATCGCCCAGTTGCGCGAACTCTCGGGCGGCAAACCCACCGGCTTCAAACTCTGCATCGGCCACCCCTGGGAATGGTTCGCCATCGTCAAGGCCATGCAATCCACCGGCATCACGCCCGATTTCATCGTGGTCGATGGCAGCGAAGGTGGCACCGGCGCCGCACCGCTGGAATTCACCGACCACGTGGGCGCGCCGCTGCAAGAGGGTTTGCGTCTGGTGCACAACACCTTGGTCGGCGTCAATCTGCGCGACCGCATCAAGATCGGCTGCGCGGGCAAGGTCATCAGCGCTTTTGACATTGCACGGGCCTTGGCCCTGGGCGCAGACTGGTGCAACAGCGCGCGCGGCTTCATGTTCTCGCTGGGCTGCATCCAGGCGCAGACCTGCCACACCGGCCACTGCCCCACCGGCGTGACCACACAAGACCCGGTGCGCCAGCAAGCGCTGGTGGTGCCCGACAAGGCCACCCGGGTCCACCTCTTCCACCAGGAAACGCTCAAGGCGCTGCAAGAACTGGTGCAAGCGGCCGGCTTGCAGCACCCCTGCGAAATCACCGCCCACCACATCGTGCGCCGGATCAATGAAAACGATGTGCGCCTGCTGTCCACGCTGCTGCCGGCCATGGCACCCGGCGCCTTGCTGCAAGGCGCGCAGGGCCAAACCAAGGTGTTCGAGGTGTATTGGCCGCAAGCGCGGGCCGAGCATTTCTCGCCGGTATGACTGCGGCGCGGCACCGGTCTTGTTGTCCGACTTCGCCCGACGCCTGCGGACCCCGGTTGGGGCGAGCCAAGCCCGTCAGGTGGGGGCGCTGACCCAGTGGCGGCTCACGGTCACGCCGAGCCGCACCAGCCGACGCGCCATGCACAGCACCGCCGCGTCTTTGCTCAACAACACGGCCCGGTGGGCAACGGCCAGGTCGATGAACTTCTGGTCGTCGGCGTCTTTGCAGGTGTAGGGCGCCTTGGCCGCTTCGGCGACGATGCAGACGCGCTGGTCGAACCGATGCAGCACCTCGCTGGCCGCCAGATGGCGGGCCGCCATGCGTTTGGCGATCTGCGGGTAGACCAGCACACGCAACAATTCCTCGCGCATGGCGACGGTGGCCAGCCAGCGGTGGGACAGCCCGTCGATGGCCTCGCGCAGACCGTTGGTGGCCGGGTCTTCAAACACGAACAGATCCAGCAAGATGTTGGTGTCGAGCACCATCGCGTTCGTTTCAAGGTTCTCACGCACGGCAGCCTCTCTCACGTCGAAAGAAGTGTCTCTATCCAGAGATGTCGCGGATCCGGCTTCGCCGGTCCTAGACATCGCCCTCTTGAGGGGGTCGCGCGGAGCGCGGCGGGGGTGTTTCATTCCTGCGCGCGATCAGGTCGAAGCGGAACAGGCGGCATTCGATAGGCCCGTTCCACAGCGGCACGCGGCGCGACTCTTTGAAACGCATCTTGCCCGGCAGTTTCAGGTCGGGCGTGAGCAGCCAGCCACTCCAGCCGGCGTAGTGGCTTTTCCAGTGCGAGGCCAGCTGGGTGAAGAACTCGCTGCCATCGCCACCGTCGGCCATTTGCGCACTCTCGCGGCCCTGGTCGTGCCCTTCCGCCGTGGGCGGCACGCCGTTCATGGTGAAGGTGCGGGGCGCGCGGGCTTGCGCCCGCATGGCGCGGGCACTGGCGCGGTCGCCCGCGTTCTGGCCCGCCACCCCGGCGGCGGCAATGCGGTCGCCATAGGGCGGGTTGAGCAACAACACGCCGGGCCGATCCGAGGGCGGGAGGCGCTGCAAGGCATCACCGCCACGCAACTCGATGGCGTGGGCCACGCCCGCGCGCTCGGCATTGCGCTGCGCAAAATCGACCATGCGGAACGACACATCGCTGCCAAACACGATCGGCGCGTGGCCGGTGGGCCATTCGCGTTGCGCACGCGCAGCGCCGGTCTTGATGGCCTCCCACACGTGGGGCTGGAACGGCAACAGTTTCTCGAACGCGAACCGCCGCAACTGGCCGGGCGCGATGTTCAACGCGATCTGTGCCGCTTCGATCAAGACCGTGCCACTGCCGCAGCACGGGTCGTACAACGGTGGTATGTCCTCCAGCGCCTGCTCGGCGCTGGCGCCCCAGCCGGTGGCGGCGATCATGGCGGCGGCCAGGGTTTCTTTCAGGGGGGCGTCGCCCTTGTCTTCGCGCCAGCCGCGTTTGAACAGCGGCTCGCCCGAGGTGTCCATGTAGAGCGTGAGCGTTTCGGTGGTGAGGTGGGCGTAGATGCGCACATCGGGCCAGGTGGTGTTGACACTGGGACGCTCACCGCGCTTGTCGCGAAAGCGGTCGCAGATCGCGTCCTTGATCTTGAGCGCGGCAAAGTTCAGGCTGGTCAGCGGACTGTGCTGGGCGGTGATCTCCACCTTGATGGTTTCTTTCGGCGTGAACCAGATCTCCCAGGCCACTTCGCCAGCGGCGTTGTACAAATCCTGCTCGTTGCGGTAGTCGCCGTGCCAGAGTTGCACCAGCACGCGCTGGGTGAGGCGGCTGTGCAGGTTGAGCAACAAGGCGTCGCGCCAGGACGCTTGCAGCGCCACGCCGCCGCGCGATTTTTGCAGCGGGGGCGCACCACAGATGCGCTGCACTTCGTCGGCGAGGAAATCCTCCACGCCCGCGGCGCAAGGCAGAAAAAGTTTGAGTTGGTTCATTGCAGTCGTTTCACCGCCGGGCCATCCCCAGGCGAAACAGCAGCCCGTGGGCGCTGCGACCCGCAAGGCGGCGAAGCAAGGGGGTCATGGGTCTAAAGTGATTTTCTGAGATTGGCCGGCGCAATGCGCAGGGCCTCGCGGTATTTGGCCACGGTACGCCGGGCGCACTCGATTCCTTGTTCTTTCAGCAGATCGGACAGCTGGTTGTCCGACAAGGGTTTCTTGGCCTCTTCGGCGGCGATGAACTGCTTGAGCAGTGCACGCACCGCCGTGCTCGAAGCGTTGCCGCCGGTTTCGGTGCCCAGGGACGAACCAAAGAAGAACTTGAGTTCGTAGGTGCCAAACGGCGTGGCCATGTATTTGGCGGTGGTCACACGGCTGATGGTCGATTCGTGCAGACCCAGTTCGTCGGCGATCTCGCGCAGCACCAAGGGGCGCATGGCCAGCTCGCCGTGCATGAAGAAGTTGCGCTGGCGCTCGACGATGGCGCTGGATACACGCAAGATGGTGTCGAATCGCTGCTGTATGTTCTTGATGAACCAGCGCGCCTCCTGCAGGCGTTGTTGCATGGACGCGTGTCCACCGTCGCCATTGTCCTTGGCGCCCCGGTTTTGCCGCAGGGCCTGTGCGTACACATCGTGCACCCGCAGGCGCGGCATGACGTCGGGGTTGAGCTGCACCTTGAAGCCGCGACCCGCGCGCAACACGATGACGTCAGGCACCACCACGTTGCGCTCCACGTCCACAAAGCGGCGACCCGGCTTGGGCTCCAGCCGCGCGATCAGGCCCAGCGCGGCGCGCACGGTTTCGTCGTCGAAGCCGCAGAGATTGCACAGGCGCTTGACGTCGCGCTTGGCCATGAGCTCCAGCGGTTGGCCGCAAATCGCCAGCGCCGCGCGCGCCTCGGGGCTGTTGCGCAGATCGAGAATTTGCAGGCGCAGGCATTCACCCAGATCGCGCGCGCCCACGCCAGTGGGCTCCATCTGCTGCAGCCACTGCAAGGCGGTGGACAAGCGTTGTTCCAGCGGCTCGATTTCTTCGATACCGATCTGGCCCGCCGCTTCGGGCACCATGCCCCTGGACATCACCAGCCAGGCCACGGCGAGGTCGTCCAGGCGGTCTTCAAGGTAACCGTCGTCGTTGAGCGACTCGATCAGAAAATACAGTGCCGCGCGGTCTTCTTCGTCCAGCCGCAGGCAGCGCGCCTGTTCGTGCAAGTGGTCTTGCAGGCTGACGGGGCTGCGCGCCAGATCGGCGGCGGTGGCGGTGTCGTCGTCGCCGCCCGAGCCGCTGTTGCGGGCGGGCGCGTCGCCACCCCATTCGCTGTCGTCGGCCGAGACCTCCACCGTGCCGTCACCGTCCCAGCTTTCTTCCACCGGGGCATCGGCCTCAGAACGGGTCTCGGCGCCGTCGGCATCGTTGCCGTCTGCGGTCGCGGTGTTCTTGTCGCGGAAATCGCTCTCTGCCGGGCTGGCCGCCACATCGGCACCGTTGGCCAGGCCCTCGGCGCTGGCTTCGGCGATCTGCTCGCCCGTGCTCACCGGCGCGTCGGCCTGGTCCAGACCAAATTCCTCGCGCTCCGCGACCTCGTCCGCCCGCTCCAGAAACGGGTTCTCGTCCAGCATTTGCTCCACTTCCTGCGCCATCTCCAGCGTGGAGAGTTGCAGCAGGCGTATGGATTGCTGCAACTGGGGCGTGAGCGCCAGGTGCTGCGAAACGCGAAGCGACAGGCCTTGCTTCATGCCAACGTCCTTGCCTGCAAGCGCAGCACAGCGCAGCGGCGCAACGACGCAGCAGCGACCCGCCAAGCGGTGGAACGTGGGGGCAACATCACCGTCTTCACATCCGGAAGTGTTCGCCGAGGTACACCCGGCGGACATCGGCGTTGGTCACGATGTCGGCCGGTGTGCCGCTGGTGAGCACGTGGCCTTCGTTGATGATGTAGGCGCGGTCGCAAATACCCAGGGTTTCGCGCACGTTGTGGTCGGTGATGAGCACGCCGATGCCACGGGATTTCAGGAACCCGATGATGCGCTGGATCTCGATCACCGCGATCGGGTCGATCCCGGCGAAAGGTTCGTCGAGCAGGATGAAACGCGGATTGGTCGCCAGGGCCCGGGCGATTTCCACCCGGCGGCGTTCGCCGCCCGAGAGCGCGGGCGCGGGCGAATCGCGCAAATGCTCGACATGCAGCTCTTTGAGCAAGGCATCGAGCCG
>NZ_JBFJMY010000261.1:0-6004 GCF_041633695.1 Hydrogenophaga sp. | reverse complement strand
TGGGGTCCGATGGCCGTCGCCATCATGGGCGGTCTGGTGGTGGCCACGGTGCTCACGCTGCTGGCCTTGCCCGCCATGTACGCGGCCTGGTTCCGGGTGCGGCGGGAGCCGGCCGTGTCCTGAACGCAGTGGCGCCCTGCAACCAGGCGGCGCCAAGAGGCGCCAGCGTGTTCTTCGGGCGGGTTGCCACCAGCCGCTACAATAGAAGGTTGCCGTGAACGGTGATCCGATGGCAGCGATGGCGCTGCAAGATCGGTCCCCCTGAGGCGCGCGGGTGGCGAAATTGGTAGACGCACCAGGTTTAGGTCCTGACGCCAGCAATGGTGTGGGGGTTCGAGTCCCCCCCCGCGCACCACCGAACAGACGAATACATTCCTGCGGTCGACCGCCGAGTTGATCGCACCCTTTTGGAGAAAACCATGACCGTGACCGTTGAAACCCTGGAGAAGCTCGAGCGCAAAATCACGCTCACGCTGCCCGCTGAAGTCATCCAGAACGAAGTGGCCTCGCGCCTCAAGCGGCTGGCTCGCGACGTCAAGATGGACGGTTTCCGGCCCGGCAAAGTGCCCATGAATGTGGTGGCGCAGCGCTACGGCTATTCGGTGCACTACGAAGTCATGAACGACAAGGTCGGTGAAGCCTTCGCGTCCGCCGCCAACGAAGCCAAGTTGCGCGTTGCCGGTCAACCCAAGATCACCGAGAAAGAAGAGTCGCCCGAAGGTCAGCTGGCATTCGACGCGGTGTTCGAGGTGTACCCCGAAGTCAAGATCGAAGACCTGTCTTCGGCCGAAGTGGAAAAAGTCAGCGCCGAAGTGAACGATGCGGCGATCGACCGCACGCTGGACATTCTGCGCAAGCAGCGCCGCACTTTTGCGCAGCGCGCCCAGGACCAAGCCGCAGGTGATGGCGACCGCGTGACCATCGACTTCGAAGGCAAGATCGATGGCGAAGTGTTCGAAGGCGGCAAGGCCGAAGCATTCCAGTTCATCGTGGGCGATGGCCAGATGCTCAAGGAGTTTGAAGACGCGGTGCGCGGCATGAAGTCGGGCGAGTCCAAGACCTTCCCCTTGAACTTCCCCGAGGACTACCACGGCAAGGATGTGGCTGGCAAAACCGCCGACTTCCTGGTCACGCTGAAGAAAATCGAAGCGGCCCACCTGCCTGAAGTGGACGATGCCTTGGCCAAATCGCTGGGCATTGCCGACGGCACGGTCGATGGCCTGCGTGCCGACATCCGCGTCAACCTCGAGCGCGAAGTCAAGAACCGCGTCCAGGCCCGCAACAAGCAAGCCGTGATGGACGCGCTGGTGTCCAAGGCCGAGCTGGATCTGCCCAAGTCGGTGGTGCAGTCCGAGTTGGACCGCCTGATCGAAGGTGCACGCGCCGATCTGAAGCAGCGCGGCATTCCAGACGCCGACAAGGCGCCGATTCCCGAAGACATGTTCCGCCCGCAAGCCGAGCGCCGCGTGCGCTTGGGCCTGGTGGTGGCCGAGCTGGTGCGTGTGAACGAATTGCACGCCAAGCCCGAGCAGATCAAGTCCCATGTGGAAGAGCTGTCGGCTTCTTACGAAAAACCAGCCGACGTGGTGCGTTGGTACCAGAGCGACAACCGCCGCATGGCCGAAGTCGAAGCCGTGGTGATTGAAAACAATGTGACCGAGTTCGTCTTGTCCAAGGCCAAGATCGTGGACAAGGCCGTGAGTTTTGAAGACCTGATGGGCCAGTCCTGATCGGTTTACGAGCTGTTCGCCAGGACAAGGGCTTTTGCGGCCTTTGTGTGGACGGGCGCTCATTGAAGAGGGGCGGAGACATCCGCCCTTTTTTTCGCCGGTTTATGCCCCATGTGGGGAAGACCTGCCCAAGCTGGGCGGCAGGCCTTGCCCGCAGCCCGACTGTGGGCATGTGAGCTTGTTACAGTAGTGGCATTGCCCAGCATCAATACATGGAGAAACGCATGAGCGCAATGGATATTCAAGGGTTGGGCATGGTGCCCATGGTGATCGAGCAGTCGGGTCGCGGTGAGCGGTCGTACGACATTTATTCGCGCCTGCTGAAAGAGCGCGTGATTTTTCTGGTCGGTGAAGTGAACGACCAGACCGCCAATCTGGTGGTGGCGCAGTTGCTGTTTCTTGAAAGCGAAAATCCCGATAAGGACATTTCCTTCTACATCAACTCCCCGGGAGGCAGTGTGACGGCGGGCATGGCGATTTTCGACACCATGAATTTCATCAAGCCCGATGTGTCCACGCTGTGCGTGGGTTTTGCCGCCAGCATGGGCGCATTCCTGATGGCCGCTGGCGCCAAGGGCAAGCGGTTCTCGCTGCCCAACTCCAAGATCATGATCCACCAGCCGTCCGGCGGCAGCCGTGGACAGGCCACGGAAATTGAAATCCAGGCCCGCGAGATCCTGAAAACCCGAGAGCAACTCAACAAGATCCTGGCGGAGCGCACTGGGCAGCCGTTGGACCGGATCGAACGCGACACCGAGCGTGATTACTACATGTCGGCCACCGAAGCGCACGAATACGGACTCATCGACAAGGTGATCGACAAACGGCCCAGCGCGGCCTGATTGGCGAAAAAACGGCGAAAAGGGCGGTTTTTCTTCAAAATTGCCACCAATTCCGCCCTTTAACGCAGCTTGGCTTGAACTATCATGGTCCTAGAGCTACCCATCTCCAACACTTGAACCTTCAGACCTATGGCGGACAAAAAAGCCACTTCCGGTGAAAAAGCACTTTACTGCTCGTTTTGCGGCAAAAGCCAGCACGAGGTCAAGAAGCTGATCGCTGGCCCGTCGGTGTTCATCTGCGATGAATGCATCGACTTGTGCAACGACATCATCCGCGACGAGTTGCCTGGACTGGAATCGGTCAAGGCCGCCGGCGATGAAGTACCCACGCCCGCAGAACTCAAAGGCAACCTGGACAATTACGTGATTGGCCAGGATCTGGCCAAGCGCGCGCTGGCGGTGGCGGTGTACAACCACTACAAGCGCCTGCGGCACAAACAAACCGCTCGTAAGGACGACGTGGAGTTGACCAAGAGCAATATCTTGTTGATCGGTCCCACCGGTTCCGGCAAGACCTTGCTGGCCCAGACCATGGCGCGCATGTTGAATGTGCCCTTTGTCATGGCCGACGCCACCACCTTGACCGAAGCGGGCTACGTGGGCGAGGACGTGGAAAACATCGTTGCGAAGCTGCTGCAGAGTTGCAACTACGATGTGGAGCGTGCCCAACAAGGCATCGTCTACATCGACGAAATCGACAAGATCACGCGCAAATCGGACAACCCCTCGATCACCCGCGACGTCTCCGGTGAAGGCGTTCAGCAGGCGCTGCTCAAGCTGGTCGAAGGCACCATGGCTTCGGTGCCACCGCAAGGTGGCCGCAAGCACCCGAACCAGGATTTTCTGCAGGTCGACACGACCAACATCCTGTTCATCTGTGGTGGTGCGTTCTCCGGCCTGGAGAAAATCATTGAAAACCGGACCGAAGCGTCCGGCATCGGGTTTGGTGCCTTGGTCAAGAGCAAGAAGCAGCGCAGCCTGACCGACGCCTTCAAGGAAATCGAGCCCGAGGATCTGATCAAGTACGGACTCATTCCCGAGCTGGTCGGGCGCGTTCCGGTGATCGCCGCGTTGGCCGAGCTGAGCGAAGCGGCATTGGTTGAGATTCTGACCGAGCCCAAGAATGCGGTGGTCAAGCAGTTCGCACGCATGCTGTCCATGGAAGGCGTGGAGCTGGAAGTGCGCCCCGGTGCACTCAAGGCGATCGCAGCCAAAGCGCTGGCTCGCAAGACCGGTGCACGTGGTTTGCGTTCGATACTGGAAAATGCCTTGATCGACACCATGTTCGATTTACCGAGCATGAGCAATGTGGCGAAAGTGGTGGTGGACGAAACCACCATCGACGAAAACAAGCCGCCTTTGCTGGTGTATCGGGAAGCGGCCAAGCAGGCTTGATCGGTATTTGGCCGGGACGGCAGTTGCTGTCCTCCGTTGTTGATGCGAGGCGTTCAAGCGCCTGCATCCGCCCCATTTGTCCCTTTTGTAGAGGTTGATATGTCCGGACAAACCCCCTTACCCAGTGTCCCGGTTGACCTGCCATTGCTGCCTCTTCGCGACGTGGTGGTGTTCCCGCACATGGTCATCCCGCTGTTCGTGGGCCGGCCCAAGAGCATCAAGGCGCTCGAAGCCGCCATGGAAGCCGAACGCCGCATCATGCTGGTGGCGCAGAAAGCCGCCGCGAAAGACGAGCCGTCGGCCGACGACATGTTCGAAATGGGCTGCGTGGCCACGATTCTGCAAATGCTCAAGCTGCCCGATGGGACGGTGAAGGTGTTGGTGGAAGGTGTTCAGCGCGCCAAGGTGCTCGCGATCACCGATGGCGAACTGCACTTCAGCGCCAGCGTGACGCCGGTCGACCCGGCGCTGGAACGCGCCGACATGCAATCGACCGAGCTTGAGGCCTTGCGCCGGGCGGTGATGCAGCAGTTCGACCAGTACGTCAAACTCAACAAGAAGATTCCGTCGGAAATTCTCACCTCGATTTCCAGCATCGACGACCCCGGCCGCTTGGCCGACACCATTGCCGCGCATCTGCCGCTCAAGCTCGAATCCAAGCAGGTGGTGCTCGACCTCGATCCGGTCAACAAGCGTCTGGAAAACCTTTTTGAGCAGTTGGAGCGCGAGGTCGACATCCTCAATGTGGACAAGAAGATCCGTGGGCGCGTGAAGCGCCAGATGGAAAAGAACCAGCGCGATTTCTACCTCAACGAGCAGGTCAAGGCGATCCAGAAAGAGCTGGGCGAGGGCGAAGATGGCGCGGACATGGAGGAGATCGAAAAGAAGATCAAGGCCGCCCGCATGCCGGTGGAAGCCCGCAAAAAGGCCGATGCCGAGTTCAAGAAGCTCAAGCTCATGTCGCCCATGTCGGCCGAAGCCACCGTGGTGCGCAACTACATCGATGCGCTGGTGGCTCTGCCCTGGAGCAAAAAGACCAAGATCAAACACGATCTGGCGCACGCCGAAGCGGTGCTGAACGAAGACCACTACGGCTTGGAAAAGGTCAAGGACCGCATCCTGGAATACCTTGCTGTGCAGCAGCGCGTGGACAAGGTCAAGGCTCCGATTCTGTGTCTGGTCGGACCTCCCGGCGTGGGCAAGACCTCGCTGGGTCAATCGGTGGCCAAGGCCACCGGGCGCAAGTATGTGCGCATGGCCCTGGGTGGCATGCGCGACGAGGCCGAGATCCGCGGGCACCGCCGTACCTACATCGGCGCCATGCCTGGCAAGGTCTTGCAAAGCCTGTCCAAGACCGGCACCCGCAATCCGCTGTTTTTGCTGGACGAGATCGACAAGTTGGGTACCGACTTCCGTGGCGATCCCTCCAGCGCCTTGCTGGAAGTGCTGGACCCGGAGCAAAACCACAAATTCGGCGACCACTATGTCGAGGTCGATTTTGATCTGTCCGATGTGATGTTCGTCGCCACCTCGAATTCGATGAACATCCCACCGGCTTTGCTGGATCGGATGGAGGTGATACGTCTCTCGGGTTACACCGAAGAAGAAAAAGTCAACATCGCCATTCGCTACCTCTTGCCCAAGCAGTTGAAGAACAACGGCATTCGCGAAGGCGAGATGGAAGTGCACGAAGAAGCGGTGCGCGATATCGTGCGTTACTACACCCGTGAGGCTGGCGTGCGCTCGCTCGAACGCGACCTTTCCAAGATTTGTCGCAAAGTTGTCAAGGGGTTGCTGCTCAAGAAATACACGCCCACGGTGGTGGTGAATTCGGAGAACCTGAGCGAGTTTCTGGGCGTGCGCAAGTACAGCTACGGACGCGCAGAACAGAAGAACCAAGTCGGCCAGGTGGTGGGCTTGGCCTGGACCGAAGTGGGTGGCGATCTGCTCACCATCGAAGTGGCCATCATGCCGGGCAAAGGGGTCATCACCCGCACCGGGTCGCTGGGCGACGTGATGAAGGAGTCGGTGGAAGCG
>NZ_JBFJMY010000260.1:0-6032 GCF_041633695.1 Hydrogenophaga sp. | reverse complement strand
TGCGGTATTTGACGAGGCTGGGCACAAACCACGAAAAATCAAACTTGGCCAGTGCCCCGACCGTGCTGGCGTGGCTGCTGATGAGGATGAGCTCACCGCTCCATTGGCTGGCAAAGACCTCGACCGGTTCGATCGTGGGGCGGCCGGGAGCCGCATCACCAGCGACCTCCTGGAACAGCACCCGCTGACCGTCGCATTGCGCCAGGATCACGACGCGCAAGCCTGCATCGGAGCCGCGCATCACCGCCAGCGCGGGCAGCGGTGTGAGCTGCAGGCGCTGGGGGGTGCTGCGGCTGAGCTTGGCTTTGAGACCCAGGTGCTTGGCCGCGCGCAACAAGTCGTCGCTGGTCAGGGCCTCGCTGGGCAGAAAGCCCAGCTGGTGCGCCAGTGTGGCCGGGTCTGCCGCCAAATGGTGCAGCCGAGCCACCATGCACAACGCGTGTAACGGTGCTGGGGCGCCATTGAGGTGACCTGTAGCGGTCTGCTTGGCGCTATCGCCTTGCGGGATTTCTGTTTCCGCGTCTACCGCAACCGCCATTTGTTCCACCGATCCCATTCCTTGTTTGGGGTGCCACGGCGGTGGATACTAGTTCGAAAATATTACGTTCCGTACATTTTCTGTGTGGTTTTGACCGTTTTTACCCCCTATAAGGGATGCCGTCGGCATCTCCGGGAGCGCTGACCTCAAGGGTGTACGGGTTTTACTGGTAACTGCGCGCGTCCTCGATCACCTTGCCGTCGTTGGGCAGGCTGCCGGGGCGCACCACTTGCACCTGTGCGCGCAGTTTGGTGGTGTCGCGCACGGCGGTTTCGATTTGTTCGCGCAGGCCGTCGGCCACGTCGCTGGCTTCTACCTGCAGGCACATCTGGTCGTTCGCCATTTCGCCGCTGATGACGAGTCGCGCTTTCAGAATTTGCGGAAAGCGCTTGGTGATTTCGGCAACCTGGGCCGGGTGTACGAACATGCCACGCACCTTGGTGGTCTGGTCGGCGCGTCCCATCCAGCCTTTGATGCGCGGGGCCGTGCGGCCGGTGGGGCAGGCACCCGGCAAGATGGCCGAGAGGTCGCCGGTGCCGAAGCGGATCAGCGGGTAGGCCGGGTTGAGCGTGGTGACCACCAGCTCACCCACCTCGCCTTCGGGCAGCGGGTCGCCGGTGCCGGGGCGCACGATTTCGACGATCACGCTTTCCTCGAGCAGCAGACCTTCGCGCGCAGCGGTTTCATAGGCCACGAGACCGAGGTCGGCGGTGGCGTAGGTCTGGTAGACCTCCACACCGCGTTCCTTGAACCAGGCGGTCAGACTGGGGGGGCAGGCTTCACCGCCGACCGACGCCTTTTGGATGCCACTCACATCCACCTTCGCTTCTGCCGCCTTCTCCAGCAGGATGCGCAGGAAGCTGGGTGTGCCCGTGTAGGCGTTGGGCTGGAGGTCGCGCACCGCTTCGAGCTGTTGTTCGGTCTGCCCTGTGCCGGCGGGAAACACGGTGCAGCCGACCGCGTGTGCACCCGCCTCCAGAATGAAAGCGCCCGGTGTCATGTGGTAGCTGAAGCTGTTGTGCACCAGTTCGCCTTGGCGAAAACCGGCGGCGTAGAGTGCGCGACCGGTGCGCCAGTAGTCGGCGCTGGCGCCTTCGGGTTCGTAGATCGGGCCCGGGCTGGCAAAGACGCGCGACATCGCCGGACCGCGCACCAGCGCCGAAAAGCCGCCAAAAGCATCGCCTCCCGAAGCACGCGATGCCTTCTGCAAATCCAGCAGCTCGTGCTTGCGCGTGACCGGCAGCTTGGACAGCGCTTCGCGGGTGGTCACGCTGCCTGCGTCGACGCCTTTCAGGATGGTGGCGAAGGCAGCGCTGTGTTGCTGCGCATGCGCCACCTGAGCGGACAGCGCGGCCATCTGGGCCGCTTCGCGTTCAGCAGGCGTGCGGGTTTCCAGTGCGTCGAAAAAATCGGTCATAGCGGGAACAAGATAAGTTGGATAGACAGGTCTTCAACCAAGGGCGCTGCGGGACCGCCCTTCGACAGGCTCGTGACGGGCCGCCAGCGCCGCGCGGGGGTGGGTCAGGGGCTACGCGAGCCAACGCTTCCGACGTTTGTACGATTTCACATCCTTGAACGACTTGCGCTCGCCGCCGCCCATGCCGAGGTAGAACTCTTTCACGTCTTCGTTGTTGCGCAGGTCGCTGGCCGCGCCGTCCATCACCACGCGGCCGCTTTCCATGATGTAGCCGTAGTCGGCGTATTTCAGCGCCATATTGGTGTTTTGTTCGGCCAGCAAGAAAGTGACTTTTTCCTTGGTGTTGAGGTCGCGCACGATGTTGAACACTTCTTCCACCAACTGCGGCGCCAGACCCATGGAGGGTTCGTCCAGCAGCACGATGCTGGGGTTGGCCATGAGCGCACGGCCAATGGCACACATTTGCTGCTCGCCACCCGAGGTGTAGGCGGCTTGTGAGGTTCTGCGCGTTTTCAGGCGCGGAAAGTAGGTGTAGACCTTGTCCAGGTTGCGCGCGATTTCGGCCTTGTCGGTGCGGGTGTAGGCGCCCGTCATCAGGTTTTCTTCGATGGTCAGGTGGGCAAAACAATGCCGGCCTTCCATCACCTGCACCACGCCCCGGTTCACCAGGTCGGACGGGCTGAGGTTTTCGATGCGTTCACCGCGCAGTTCGATGCTGCCCTTGGTGACCTCGCCACGCTCGCCTTTGAGCAGGTTGGAGATGGCGCGCAGCGTGGTGGTTTTGCCCGCGCCGTTGCCACCCAGAATGGCCACGATCTTTTGCTCGGGCACCTGCAGCGAAACGCCTTTGAGCACCAGGATCACGTGGTTGTAGATGACTTCGATGCCGTTGACGTTGAGAACGATATTGGGTGTGCTCATGGAGTTTTCCTTGCTGACCATTCACAAGACGCGGCCAGCCGGTCTTGTGGATGGTGGCTGGCAGATGCCAACCACGTTTGAGATCCAAATACCCGCCACGCTTGGCGTGCCTTCAACCGAGGGCACCGCGGGCCTGGCTTCGCCAGACCGCAGGTGCCGCTCCCTTGAGGGGGTCGCGCGTAGCGCGGCGGGGGTGGATCAAGACTGGCAGTCGGCGCCGGTGCGGCGCGTCAGCTTCTTGTCGGCGGCGTACTTGTCGGCGGCGGCTTTGACCATGGGCTTGATGATTTGCTCATCGGCTTGCAGCCAGTCGCTGCTGAATTCCCACTTGCTGCCGTTCCAGGTGTGGATGCGGGCCCAGTTGGCGCCCATGTGGTCCTGGCAGCTGGTGGAGACCGGGCGCAGCACGCCCTTGAAGCCCAGTGCGTCGAGTTTGGCCTGGGTCAGGTTCAGGTTTTCGTAGCCCCAGCGCGCTTGCTCGCCCGACATGACCTTGCCTTTGCCAAAGCGCTCTTGCGCGGCGCGCACGCCTTCCACGGCAAACATGGCGCTGATCAGGCCACGCATGTACAGCACTTCGCCCACTTCGTCCTTGGGACCAGCGCCTTCACCCTTGGCGTGCACCTTTTGCAAGATCTCCTTGACGATGTCCGAACCTTTTTCGGTGCCGTGCTGCATGGTGATGGCGTTGTAGCCCTTGGCACCCATGCCCACGTCTTTCACATCGGGTTCGGCACCGGCCCACCACACGCCGTAGATTTTTTCACGCGGATAGCCGGTGGCCTGTGCTTCTTTCACCAGCGTGGAGTTCATCACCCCCCAGCCCCAGTTGATCACGTAGTCGGGGCGGTCGCGGCGGATCTGCAGCCAGGTGGCTTTTTGTTCCACACCGGGGTGGGTCACCGGCAGCAGGCTGAGCTGGAAGCCGTGCATGGCAGCGCGTTCCTGCAGCAGCGGGATAGGCTCTTTGCCGAACGGGCTGTCGTGGTAGACCAAGGCGATCTTCTTGCCCTTGAGCTTGTCCAGGCCGCCTTCTTTGGCACCAATGTGCTGGATCAGCACGTCGGCCGCGACCCAGTAGGTGCCGGCGATGGGGAAGTTCCACTTGAACACGCCGCCGTCCGACGACTCGCTGCGGCCATAGCCTGCGGTGATCAGGGGAATTTTGTCGATCGGGGCTTTTTCGGTCAGGGCGAAGGTGATGCCGGTGGACAGCGGCTGGAACACCGTGGCGCCGCCGTTTTTGCCTTTGAGGCGCTCGTAGCATTCCACACCGCGGTCGGTGGCGTAGCCGGTTTCACACTCTTCCAGCAGGGTCTTCACGCCGTTGATGCCGCCCCGCGCGTTCACCAGTTTCATGTAGTCGGCCATGCCATTGGCAAAGGGCACGCCGTTGGGTGCGTAGGCACCGGTGCGGTACACCAGCGAGGGAAAGAATTGTTCCTTGGCCTGGGCCATGGCAGACGGGGCCACCACCGCAGCGGACAGACCGACGCAGGCCATGGACACGGAAAGGACTAGGTTTCGCAGTTTCATCTCGTTTGTCTCCTAATAATGATCAAGCACACACAAAAATACCAAGGCCCTTGAGTTCAACCCGCTGACGGTGTTTGTGCATCGGGGAAGTCCCCATGGGGATGTACCCTGATGCCGACCCGTGCCAGCGTTTGACTTCAGTGCGGAAAGGGCCAGAGCCGCAACTTCTGTTTGCCAATGCTCCAGAGCTTGGCCAGACCGTGGGGTTCCACGATCAGAAACCAGACAATGAGCGCGCCGAAAACCATGAACTCGGTGTGGGACACCGCCGCCGTTGAAATTTCAACGCCGACCAGCGAACCCAGAAAAGGCAGGAACTGGTTCAGAAAAATCGGCAACACCACGATGAAGGCGGCACCGAAAAAGCTGCCCATGATGGAACCCAGGCCGCCGATGATCACCATGAACAACAGCTGGAACGAGCGGTCGATGGAGAACGCCGCCGGTTCCCAGGAACCCAGGTGGACAAAGCCCCAGAGGCCACCGGCCACGCCGATGATGAAAGAGCTCACGGCAAAGGCGCTGAGCTTGGCGTACATGGGTCGGATGCCGATCACGGCGGCGGCCACGTCCATGTCGCGAATGGCCATCCACTCCCGGCCAATGGCCGAGCGCACCAGGTTTTTCGCCAGCAGCGCAAACACCACCACAAAGCCCAGACAGAACAAGTACTTCTCCACCGGGGTGTTGATGGTCCAGCCCATCACCTGCAGGTTGGACACCGAGACCGAACCCGAAGAGTTGTTGTTGGTGAACCAGCTGATGCGCAGGAAGGCCCAGTCGCAGAAAAACTGGGCCGCCAGCGTGGCCACCGCCAGATACAGGCCTTTGACGCGCAGACTGGGAATGCCAAAGAAGATGCCCACCAGGGTGGCAAAGAAGCCGCCCGAGAGCAGGGCCAGGATGAGCGGCATGCCTTCGAACCGGATCAAGGTGTTGTAGGCCGCGTAGGCGCCCACCGCCATGAAGGCGCCCGAACCCAGTGAAATCTGCCCGCAGTATCCGACCAGGATGTTCACCCCGATGGCCGCCAGCGAGAGGATCAGGAACGGGATCAGGATGGCGCGGAACATGTATTCGTCGACCAGCAGCGGAATGCCGACGAAGGCGAACGCGATCAGGGCCAGGACCGCCCAGCGGTCTTGCGCGATGGCGAATATCTGCTGGTCGGCGCGGTAAGAGGTCTTGAACTGACCGTTTTCTCTGTAGAACATCGGAGTTTTCCTTGTTATTTCTCTGCGGTGGCCATCAAGCGTCCGGAGCGTGCTGCCTTGTTCAGGACTCCCGTGGAACTGGCTTGGCTAGGCCACAGGGAGCGTCCCCCTCCCGAAGGAGAGGGGGAAGACGCGAAGCGGCGCAGGGGGTGCCTCATGTCAAACGCGGTCAATTATTTTTTCGCCAAACAAACCTTGCGGACGGAACAGCAGGAACACCAGCGCCAGCACATAGGCAAACCAGATTTCGATGCCGCCACCGACGTAGGGGCCAAGGTAGACCTCGGAGAGCTTTTCACCCACGCCGATGATCAGGCCGCCGATGATGGCGCCGGGTACCGAGGTGAGACCGCCCAAAATGATCACGGGCAGGGCGCGCAAGGCCACGGTGGTGAGCGAAAACTGC
>NZ_JBFJMY010000259.1:0-6135 GCF_041633695.1 Hydrogenophaga sp. | reverse complement strand
TGCGGAATATTGGGCAGGTAGGCCACCACGCGGTCGCCCGGCCCCACGCCCGCCGCGCGCAGCCACTGGGCCAGCGCCGCCACCTGGTCTTGCAGCGTGCGCCAGGACATGTCCGCCCGCTCGCCCGCTTCATTGCGGAAGACGATGGCCGGTCTGGCGTCCGTGGCGTGCCGGAACACCTGCCGCGCATAGTTGGTGCGCGCGCCCACAAACCATTGCGCGCCTGGCATCCGGCGATCGCTCAGAACCGGGCCATTCCAGTCGTCGAGCGGCAACTCGAAATACTCGACGATGGCGCGCCAGAAGCCCTCCAGGTCATCCACGGACCATTGCCACAAGGCCTCGTAATCGGCAAAGCGCAGGCCTTTTTCGCGTTCCAGCCATTGCTGGAAACGGGTCAACCCGGCACCCGCGATGCGATCCGCGCGGGGGATCGACAAGATGTCGGTGGAAGACGGGCTCATGGCTTCCCTCCTGCTGTGCTTGCCATGGCGGTTTCTTGCAGGCGCACGACCCCGTCGCGCACCAGTTGGGCAATCTCCGGCGCACCGTAGCCCAATTCGCCCAGCACCTGCCCGGTATGCTGCCCCAGCGCAGGAGGCGCCGGCATCTCACCGATCTTGCGCATGCCTGCAGCCAGCTGCGCCGGAAAAGGGATCAGCGGCAGCCCCGGCATCTCGGGGTGCTCCACGAAACGGGCGGCCAGCACCGGGTCGGCCATGGCCTCGGACACCGTGTTCACCGGACCACAGGGAATATCGGCGGCCTCGAAGGCTGCCACCCAGGTAGCCGCCGAACGGGTGATGAAAATCGCCTCCAGTTCAGCCAGCAGCGCCGGCCGGTTGGCAATGCGCACCGCATTGCGCTGGTAACGCGGATCGGTGAGCCACTCCAGCCGCTCGATGACGGCGCAAAACCGCTTGAACGCACCTTCATTCACCACCGACACGCTGAACCAGGCACCGTCGGAGCCTCGAAAGTGACGGCTCGGCACAGCAATCGGCAGGTTCACCGCACGAACCGGCTCGCGCTGCTCAACCGCATATTCACCCACCTTGCTCGCCATGAAATTGAACATGGTGTCCGCCAGTGACAACTCCACGCGCTGCCCCTGGCCGGTCTGCTGCCAATGCATCACTGCGGCCAGCACGCCCAGCGCGCCGCACATGCCGGACGCCACATCGATGATCGGCAAGCCGATACGAACCGGTGGATTGCCCTCTTCCCCGCTGGCGTAGAAGGCCCCCGTCATGCCCTGCACCACGCTGTCGACCGAGGGCCTGAGCCGGTAGTCGCCCTGCTCACCGAAGGCGCTGACCATGTAGTACACCAGCGTCGGGTTGATGCGTCGCACCGCGTCGTAGGTCAGCGCATGTGTCTCGGCAAAGTCGGGGCGAAAGTTGTGCACCAGAACCTGGGCTTTTGAAATCAGCCGCTCCAGCACCGAGCGCCCGGCAGGGGTGCGTATGTCCAGCGCGATCGACTCTTTGCCCCGGTTGCAGGTCATGAAAGCGACGCTGGAGTCGCCATAAAACGGCGGGCCGAAATGCCGCCCCTCCTCGCCGGTCATGGCTTCGACCTTGATGACGCGGGCGCCCAGGTCGGCCAGCACCATGGCCGCGTAAGGCCCGGCTATCAAGCGAGACAGATCGACGACGGTGATGCCACTCAGAATACCTTGCACGGCAACGCCCTTTTCTACTTGCTGGCGCGTGAGCGGGTGCGGAAGGCCGCAATGCCGGCGCGATGTTCGGGCGTGTCTTCGAGCACCGCCATGTGCGAGGACACCATGTCCAGGTGTGTGGCGAGCGCCATGGTCTGGCTTTGGTAGACGGCGCGGCGAAAGAAGCGAACCGCCTGCTGCGGCTTGGCGGCAATGGTGCGCGCCATATCGTAGGTGGCGGTCATCAGTTCGGCATCGGGCACCACGCGATTGACCATGCCAATGCGGTCGGCCTCTTCCGCCCCCACCACGCGACCGGTCCAGAACAACTCGAGCGCGCGCGCCGTGCCTATCAGTCGCGGCAAGTACCAGGCACCGGCATCACCAGCCATCAGTCCGATGTTGATATAACTCTCGGCAAGCGTGGCTGAGCTGGCCATCAAACGGATATCGCACATCAAAGCCATGTCGCAGCCAGCGCCTCGCGCAGCGCCGTTGACAGCGGCAATGACCGGTTTTTCCATCCGCTCCAGCGTGAGCGCAATGCGATGCACGTGGCGGTACAGAAAATCCTTGCGTCCCATGCTGTCCATTTCGCTGAATTTGGCCATCTCCTCGAAATCGCCGCCGGCACAAAAAGCACGACCGGCACCGGTGACGACGATGACCTTGACTCGCTCATCAGCTTCGGCCTGCTCAAGTGCTGCGCGCCAAGCATCCACCATCTCAAGATCGAAGGCATTGAGCTGATCGGGCCGGTTGAGGGTCAGGGTCGCAATGCCGTCGGCATCAACCGCAAGCAAGATGGCAGGAACGACGGACATGGAAAACCTTTCTGACGGTGGGATGAACAAGGATCAAGGATCAAGGATCAAGGGCGACTGTCCGCGCCTGCCGGAAACCGGCTGGTTTCGATAAACGTCATGCGAACATATTGATAGAACGGTGGTTAGTTAGGACCGCAAGCCGAAGCACGCCTTGCAAGCAGCCTGGTCACAGGCGCGGGCGTGTGTTGCACACCCCATGACCTTCCCGACACCTATCGTTCAATGTCCTCGTACAGGGCGCGATAGCTGTCACGCAGCGGATGCTTTTGAATCTTGCCGGTGGAGGTCATCGGCAAGGCATCGACGATGCGGATCGCCTTGGGCACCTCAAAGCCACCGAGATGCTCCTTGCAGTGGTTGATCAACTCGGCCTCGTCGGCCTGCGCCCCTGGCTTGAGCACCACGAAGGCGGTGACCGCCTCGATCCAGCGCGGGTGCGGCAAACCTACCGCCGCCACATTGGCCACCGCCGGGTGGCGCAGCAACGTGGCCTCGACCTTGATGGACGGCACGTTTTCGCCGCCGGTCTTGATCATGTCCTTCTTGCGGTCCCTGAACATCATCTGGCCATCGACCCACATGCCGAGGTCACCGGTGTGGTGCCAGCCGAAAGCGCGTGCCTCGGCGGTGGCTTCGGGATTTTTGTAGTAGCCCTCCATCACGTTCGGACCGCGGTGCACGATCTCGCCGACCTCGCCGGGGCCGAGCAGCTGGCCCGCGTCGTCCATCACCGCCGTGTCGTTGATCAATGCACTGACGCCCCAGTAGGAACCAAAGCGTTTAAGCTGCTCTTCCGGCCGGAAGGCCATGGTGAGCGGGTACATCTCGGTCTGACCGGTGGCCAATGAGTAATTCGGGCAGAACTCGGCGATCAGGCGGCGCAGCAGGGTCTCGGCCATGGGCGCCATGGCGTACACGCACATGCGCAGGCTCGACAGGTCGCGCCCCGGGCGCGAGGGATGATCGAGCATGGCCTGGTGCATCAGCGGCAAGCCCACCAGCAAGGTCACCCGTTCACGCTCGATGGCGTCGAGCATGGCGGCGGGTTCGAAAGCGCGCATCACAATCACCGTGCCGCCGCCCGCCAGCACGCCGCACATCAGCGTGTGCTGGGCGCAATGAAAGAGGGGCAGCACGGCAATGTTCACGGCATCGCGCCACACCCCCAACTCAAGCGCGTTGTTCATCGCTGCCATCACCACCGACAAATGGCTTTGCATCACCCCCTTAGGGCGGCCGGTGGTTCCGCTGGTGTACATGATCTGGGCTACGTCGCGGTCATGAATTTCAACCTCGGACTCAGTGGCAGACTGCGCAGCAATCGCTGCAGCGAAGCTGCTGAAAGCCCCAGCCCCCTCGCCTTCCAGCACCCATCCGCGACCGGGCTGCGCCTCGATGGCTGCACGCAACTCCGGGCGCACCAGCAGAGCGGCATCCACAAGCAGGAAGCGCGCCTCAGAGTGGTCGATGATGTAGCGAACGTCATCCAGCCCCAGGCCGGTGTTGATCGGCACCCAGATCAGGCCGGCGCGATGGATGCCGAACATGGCCACCAGGAACTCAAGCGAGTTATTGCATAGCGTGGTCACGCGGTCACCTCGCACCAAGCCAGCGGCCAGCAAGGCATTGGCGCAGCGGGTCACGCGCTCATCGAGCTCACCGTAGCTCATGCGCTGATCGCCGAGCACGAACGCCGTCTTGGCGCGGTCTCGAGCTGCCGAGCGGCGCAGGAAGTCGCCGATGGCCACGCGGGCAATTGCGCCAGGGGATGGCACACCAGCGATGACGGAGGTTGATGGGTTCATGATCGATGTCTCCTGCATTTTGAATTGTTTGACCGGTGCCGCCGACCATCCTGCCAGGAACAAGCCTGGCCTCTGCTTTACCTCGGCATCCGCTGCGACCTATAACGCAGTCACCAATTCGGGCACCGCTGTGAACAGATCCGCCACCAGCCCATAGTCGGCCACCTGGAAGATCGGCGCTTCGGCGTCCTTGTTGATCGCAACGATCACCTTGCTGTCCTTCATGCCGGCCAGGTGCTGGATGGCGCCCGAGATGCCGACCGCCACGTACAACTGGGGTGCCACGATCTTGCCGGTCTGGCCGACCTGGTAGTCGTTGGGCGCGTAGCCGGCGTCGACGGCGGCGCGCGAGGCGCCGATCGCCGCGCCAAGCTTGTCGGCCAGCGGCTCCAGCACGGCGTGAAACTTGTCGGCCGCGCCCAGTCCGCGTCCGCCCGATACGATGACCGATGCAGCGGCGAGTTCCGGGCGCTCCAGCTTCACCACCTCACGCCCGACCAGGGTGGTCAAGCCGAGATCGCCAGCCGCGTCCAGCGTCTCGACCGCTGCCGTGCCGCCCGAACCGACCGGGTCGAAGGCGGTGGTGCGAATGCTCAGCACCTTGATGGCATCCTTTGATTGCACGCGGGCCAGCGCGTTGCCGGCATAGAACGGGCGCAGGAAGGTGTCGGGCGACTCGATCGCGATCACGTCCGACACCTGGGAGGCGTCCAGCAAGGCCGCCACGCGCGGCAGCACGTTCTTGCCAAAGGCCGTCGCCGGTGCCAGCACATGGGTGTAGCCCGCATCGGCGCGCACGCGTGAGCGCACCAGCTCGGCCAGGCTCTCGGCCATATGGGCCTCGTAGTGCGCCGCGTCGGCGTGCAGCACCTTGCTCACGCCCGCAACCGCCGCCGCAGTCTGGGCCACGGCAGCGCAGTTGCGGCCCGCCACCAGCACATGGATGTCGCCGCCGATGCGCGTGGCCGCGGCAATCGTGTTCAGCGTGGCCGCTTTGAGTACGGCGTTGTCGTGTTCCGCAATGATCAGGGTTGTCATCAGATCACCTTCGCTTCTTCTTTGAGTCGTTTGACGAGTTCGGCCGGGTCGGCCACCTTGATGCCGGCCTTGCGGGTCGGCGGCTCGCTGACGTGCAGGGTCACGGTGCGTGGCGCAATGTCGATGCCGAGCTCGGCCGCCTTGATCACCTCCATCGGCTTTTTCTTGGCCTTCATGATGTTGGGCAGCGTGATGAAGCGCGGCTCGTTCAGGCGCAGGTCGGTCGTGATCACGGCCGGCAGCTTCATGGCCAGGGTTTCCAGGCCGCCGTCGATCTCGCGCGTGATGGTGGCGGTGTCGCCGCCGATCTGCACCTTGGAGGCGAAGCTGGCTTGGGCCCAGCCCATCAGCGCGCCAAACATTTGGCCAGTCTGGCCAGCGTCGTCATCAATCGCCTGCTTGCCGAAGATGGCGAACTGAACGCCCTCTTTTTGGGCCACATGCTGCATCAGCTTGGCCACCGCGAGCGGTTCGAGCGCGGCGTCGGTTTCAACCAGCACGGCGCGATCGGCGCCGATGGCCATCGCGCTGCGCAGCGTCTCCTGGCAAGCGGTCGGGCCACAGGACACGACGATCACTTCAGAAGCGACACCGGCCTCCCTGAGGCGCACCGCCTCTTCGCAGGCGATCTCGTCGAACGGGTTCATGGACAATTTCTGGTTCGCGAGATCGACTCCCGAACCGTCGGACTTGACGCGGGCCTTGACGTTGTAGTCCAGCACCCGCTTGACAGCGACCAATATCTTCACTTTATCTCCATAGGGTTAAAAAATAAACAATTCAAAACCGGCAAGAACGCAGC
>NZ_JBFJMY010000258.1:0-6156 GCF_041633695.1 Hydrogenophaga sp. | reverse complement strand
GATCGTCTGCAACGACGCCACCGTGAAGGGTGGCACCTACTACCCCATGACGGTGAAAAAACACCTGCGGGCGCAAGAGGTGGCGGCGCAGAACAACCTGGTCTGCATCTATCTGGTGGATTCGGGCGGCGCCAACCTGCCGAACCAGGACGACGTGTTCCCCGACCGCGAGCACTTTGGTCGCATCTTCTACAACCAGGCCAATATGAGCGCCAACGGCATCGCGCAGATCGCGGTCGTCATGGGCTCGTGCACGGCGGGTGGCGCTTACGTGCCCGCCATGAGCGACGAGACCATCATCGTCAAGAACCAGGGCACCATCTTCCTGGGCGGCCCGCCGTTGGTGAAGGCCGCCATTGGCGAAATCGTCAGCGCCGAAGACCTGGGCGGTGGCGACGTGCACACCCGCCTCTCGGGCGTGGCCGATCACCTGGCGCAGAACGACGCCCATGCGCTGGCCCTGGCGCGCCAGGCAGTGGCCACGCTGAACCGGCGCAAAGAAGCCACGCAAGCCTTGCGCGAACCGCGCGCGCCTTTGCACGATCCGCAGGAACTGTACGGCGTGATCCCGGCGGACACGCGCAAACCTTACGACGTGCGCGAAATCATCGCCCGCGTGGTGGATGGCAGCGAGTTCCACGAATTCAAGGCGCGTTTCGGCGCCACCCTGGTCTGCGGTTTTGCGCACATCGAAGGCATGCCCATCGGCATCGTTGCCAACAACGGTGTGCTGTTTTCCGAGAGTGCGCAAAAAGGCGCGCACTTCATCGAACTGTGCTGCCAGCGCAAAGTGCCGCTGCTGTTTCTGCAGAACATCACCGGCTTCATGGTCGGCAAGAAATACGAGAGCGAAGGCATCGCGCGCCACGGCGCGAAACTGGTCACCGCCGTGGCCACGGCCCAGGTGCCCAAGTTCACCGTCATCATCGGCGGCAGCTACGGCGCCGGCAACTACGGCATGTGTGGCCGCGCCTACAGCCCGCGCTTTTTGTGGATGTGGCCCAACGCGCGCATCTGCGTCATGGGCGGTGAGCAGGCCGCAGGGGTGCTGGCCACGGTGAAGCGCGACGGCATCGAGGCGCGTGGCGGCAGCTGGAGCGCCGAAGAAGAGGCGGCCTTCAAGCAGCCGGTGCTCGACCAGTTCGGCCACCAGTCGCGCCCGTATTACTCCAGCGCCCGCTTGTGGGACGACGGCGTGATCGACCCCGCCGATACGCGCCGTGTGCTCGGCCTGGCCTTGTCGGTGGCGCTCAACACGCCGATCGGCGAACCCAAGTTCGGCGTGTTCCGGATGTAGGACATGGCCCACCCCCGCGCCGCTTCGCGTCACCCCCTCACGGGGGCGCAGCCAGCAGCCCGGCGGAGCCGGTTCTGCGGCTGCTGCTGGAAGGCGCGGGTTCTTGCCCTGCACTGCTCACTTCAGCACCATCGCAGAGAAGCCTTATGAATCCACATACCCACTTCGTGCAACTCGCCCGCTACAACGTGTGGGCCACCGAGCGCCTGCTCGAAGCCGTTGAGCCGGTGAGCGAGCTGGACTACCGGCGCGATCTTCGTCTGTTCTTCAAAAGCATCCACGGCACGCTGAACCATCTGCTGGTGGGTGAGCACATGCTGTGGCAGCGGCGCTTTGCGCGCGGCGGGTCGCCCAAGCTGGCGCTGGACATGGAAATCGAGCCCGAGCGCGACCGGCTGGGGCAAGCGCTCAAGGGCGGCGCCAAGACCTGGGAGCCACTGATCAACAGCTGGCCCGCTGAGCGTTTTGAAGGCAAGCTGGCCTACACCAACATGCGCGGGCAGGCGATGAGCCTGCCGTTCGCCGCCACCTTGGCCCACGTGTTCAACCACGGCACGCACCACCGGGGCCAGATCAGCGCAGCGCTCACCGTGCTCGGTCAACCCGCGCCCGAACTGGACCTGGTGTACTACCTGCAGCAGGCGGGCTGAGCACCCGAACCCCACATACAAAGAAAGAGACAAACCATGAGCGCCACCATCTACGACAACCCCGACCACGAACTGTTGCGCGACCAGGTGGCGCGGTTTCTCGAACGCGAAGTGGAGCCCCATGCGGCCGCGTGGGAAGACACTGGCATGGTGCCGCGCGACGTGTTGCGCCGCATGGGCCAAGCCGGTTTGCTGGGCATCGCGTTCGACGGCGCATATGGCGGTGCCGACGCCGACGCCATGACCAACCTGGTGTTCGCCGAAGCCCTGTCGCAGTCCACGTTTGCCGGCTTCATCATCACCGTGCTCGTGCACACCGACATGGCGGGGCCGCACCTGCACCACGCGGGCAGCGTGGCGCAGAAAGAAAAATACCTGCGCAAAGTGACCGCCGGTGAAATGATCACGGCGGTGGGCATCACCGAGCCGGGCGCCGGCTCCGACGTGGCGGGCATTCGCACTTCCGCGCGCCGCGATGGCGACGACTGGGTGCTCAACGGCACCAAGATGTTCATCACCAACGGCGTGCACGCCGATCTGTATTTCATCGCCGCCAAGACCGGCAGCGCACGCCACGACATGACGATGTTCATCGTGGAAAAGGGCACCCCCGGCTTCAGCGTTGGGCGGTCCCTGAAAAAGACGGGCTGGCTCTCGTCCGACACCGCCGAGCTGGTGCTCGACAACGTGCGCGTGCCCCACGCCAACCTGCTGGGCGAAGAGGGCAAAGGCTTTTATTCGGTGATGAAAAACTTCCAGACCGAGCGCATCGCCCTCGGTGCCATGGCGGTCGGGCATTGCACCCAGGCGCTCCAGCTCACGCTCGACTACGTGCGCCAGCGCCAGGCCTTTGGCGGCACGCTGTGGGACAAACAAACCATCCGCCAGCGCCTGTCGATGCTGGACGCCAAGACCCGCGCTGCGCGGCAGTTCATGTACCACTGCGCCTGGCGCGTGACGCAGGGCCACGACATCGTGCAGGAGGTCTCCATGCTCAAGGCGCTGACCGGCGAACTCGTCAACGAGGTGGTGCAGACCTGCCAGCAGTTCCACGGCGGCATGGGCTTCATCCGCGAAACCGCGATCGAACGCCTGTGGCGCGACGCGCGCGTGCTCGCCATTGGTGGCGGCGCCACCGAGGTGATGCTGGAAGAAGTGGCCAAGCGGTATTGATGGACCGCCACCGGACCCGCTTCGCGCTGCAAAGCCCGCTCAAGGCCGGGCTTGAAAAGGGCGGTTCAGCGGTGTTTCCCCAAGCAGCTTGTGCAAACGGAATGAACGAATCAAAGGAATGAAGATGACCGAAGTTCTAGACGTATCCCGACCCACGCCCCATGTGGCCCGGGTCTGGCTCAACCGCCCCGATGTGCGCAACGCGTTCAACGACGAGGTGATCGCCGCGCTCAGCGCCACCTTCACCGAACTGGCCCAGGACGGGCAGTTGCGCGCGGTGGTGCTGGGGGCGCACGGCAAGGCCTTTTGCGCCGGCGCCGATCTCAACTGGATGAAGGCCATGGCCGGCTACAGCTGGGAACAAAACCGGGCCGATGCACAAAAACTGGCCGATATGTTGTGGACGCTGGACCAATGCCCCGTGCCCATCGTGGGCCGCATCCAGGGCGATTGCTACGCCGGTGGCATGGGCCTGGCCGCCATTTGCGACGTGCTGGTGGCGGTGGAGGGTGCCACCTTCTGCTTGTCTGAAGCGCGCCTGGGTTTGTTGCCCGCCACCATCAGCCCCTACGTGGTGCGGGCCATGGGGCAGCAGGCTTCGCGCCGCTACATGGTCACGGCCGAGCGCTTCAGCGCGGCGCAAGCCCACGCGCTGGGCATGGTGCACGAATTGGCCACGCCCGAAACGCTGGATGCGCGGGTCGATGAACTCGTGTCCACCCTGGTGGCCAACGGCCCCCAGGCCGCCCGTGCCTGCAAACGCCTGGTGGCCGATGTGAGCGGCCTGCCGATCACGGCCGACCTGCGCAGCGATACCGCGCGGCGCATCGCCGACATCCGGGCCAGCGAAGAAGGCCAGGAGGGGCTGCAGTCTTTCCTGCAAAAACGCAAGCCGAACTGGCTGCCGGCCTAAGCGCGAGACGCCGACCACCACCATGGAAACCGTGGACCACAATCTGTGGCAACAGCTGGTGGCCTGGCTGCACACGCTGGGTATCCACCCGGGCACCGGTGTGGTTGGCGGCGTGGGTGCGCAGGTGGGCGAAGGGGTTTCAACGGCGGTCGGTCGGCTCGACATGCCGAGCCTGCTCGCGCTGGCCGCAGCCCTCGGTTGGTCTAGCGGTTTCCGTCTCTATGCCGTGGTGTTCCTGGTTGGGATGGCAGGTACTTTGGGCTGGATGGACCTGCCCGCAGGGTTGCAGATGTTGCAGCACCCGGTGGTGCTGGTGGTGAGCGCCTGCCTGTTGTTCGTCGAATTTTTTGCCGACAAGATTCCCGGCCTCGATTCGGTGTGGGATCTGCTCAACAGCGTGGTCCGCATCCCGGCGGGTGCGGCGCTGGCGGCTGGCGTTTTTGGTGCCGACAGCGCCACCATGGGCCTGGTTGCCGGCCTCATGGGTGGCACGCTGGCGGCCAGCAGCCAGGCCGCCAAGACCACCACGCGCGCGGCCATCAACACCTCGCCCGAACCGTTTTCCAACCTCGCCGCCAGTTTGCTGGAAGACGGATTGGTCGTCGCTGCCCTTTTTCTCGCGACCCAGCACCCGCTGGTGTTTGCTGTGTTGCTGTTCATCGCCGTGGTGTTGATGTGGATCGTCACCTGGACCCTGTTCAAGTTTCTGCGCGCGGCGGTGTACCGCTTGCGCTCCTTTTTCTCCCGTGCGCCCCATGCTTTTTGACCGGCTTGGTGCATCCTCGTTGCCAGCCCGCTTGTGATTGAAAGTCTTTGATGTTCAAAAAAATCCTGATCGCCAACCGCGGTGAAATCGCCTGCCGCGTCGCCGCCACCGCCCGCCGCTTGGGTGTGCGCACCGTCGCCGTGTATTCCGATGCCGACGCCAGCGCCAAACACGTGGCCGCTTGCGACGAAGCCGTGCACATCGGTGGCAGCGCCCCCAAAGACAGTTACCTGCAGTGGGAGCGCATCCTGCAGGCGGCCAAAGACACCGGCGCACAGGCGGTGCACCCGGGTTATGGCTTCTTGAGTGAAAACGACGCCTTTGCCGATGCCTGCGCCAAAGCCGGTCTGGTGTTCATCGGCCCGCCGTCGTCGGCCATTCTGGCCATGGGACTCAAGGCGGAGTCCAAGCAACTGATGGAAAAAGCCGGTGTGCCACTGGTGCCCGGATACCACGGTGCCGACCAGGACCCCGACTTGTTGCAGCGCGAGGCCGATGCCATCGGCTACCCCGTGCTGATCAAGGCCAGCGCCGGAGGTGGCGGCAAGGGCATGCGCGCGGTAGACAAGGCGGAAGATTTTGCGGCGGCCCTGGCCAGTTGCCAACGCGAGGCGCGCAACAGCTTTGGCAGCGACGCCGTGCTGGTTGAAAAATACGTGCAACGCCCGCGCCACATCGAAATCCAGGTGTTTGGCGACACACAGGGCGACTGCGTCTACCTGTTCGAGCGCGATTGCTCGGTGCAGCGCCGCCACCAAAAGGTGTTGGAAGAAGCGCCCGCACCCGGCATGACGCCCGAACTGCGCGCCCGCATGGGTGCGGCGGCGGTGGCCGCGGCGAAAGCCGTGAACTACGTGGGTGCGGGCACGGTGGAATTCATCGTGGAGCAGCCCGGCGGCTATGAGAAACCGGAAGACATGAAGTTCTTCTTCATGGAAATGAACACCCGCCTGCAGGTGGAGCACCCGGTCACCGAAGCCATCACCGGGCTGGACCTGGTGGAGTGGCAGCTGCGCGTGGCGTCTGGCGAGCCGCTGCCGCTCAAGCAGGACCAACTGCGCATCCATGGCCACGCCATCGAAGCCCGCATTTGTGCCGAAACACCGGACAACAACTTTTTGCCCGCCACCGGCTGCCTGAACGTGTACCGCAAGCCCTCCGCCACCGCGTTCGAGCGCGGCGCCGTGCGCGTGGACGACGGCGTGCGCGAGGGCGACGCGATCAGCCCGTTTTACGACTCCATGGTGGCCAAGCTCATCGTGCACGGTGCCACGCGCGAAGAAGCGCTTTCGCGCATGGACGCGGCGCTGGCCGAGACCCGCATCGTCGGTCTGTCGACCAACGTGCAGTTCTTGCG
>NZ_JBFJMY010000257.1:0-6178 GCF_041633695.1 Hydrogenophaga sp. | reverse complement strand
CTCTGGGGCGCCCTGGCCGAACAGGGTTGGACCGGGCTGCTGGTGCCCGAACAACTGGGCGGATACGCGCAAGGCTTCACTGAGATGGGCGAGGTCGTCGCCGCGCTCGCCACGCAGGTCGCGCCGGAACCGGTGGTGCCGGTGCTGGTGTTTGCCGGTCGGCTGCTGGCCCATGCGGGTGCCAACGAGCTCTCAACACGTCTGCTGACCGAGCTCGCCGAGGGTCGCACCCTGCCCGCTGTGGCCTGGCAGGAAGACGTCACCGGCACGAAAGACCGGCCGGGCCAGGCGGCGACCAGGCTGGAGCGCCAGGTCGACGCCCTGCTGCTCAATGGCTGCAAGCGCCATGTGCGCCCCGGCGCCGGGGCCGACGGCTACATCGTCAGCGCCACCGGCCCCCAAGGTCTGGCCCTGGTGTGGGTGCAGGCCGATGCGGCCGGCCTGACCCTGTCGAGCCAGTCGCTGGCCGACGGCAGCTATGCGGCACAGATCGACTTGAACAGCGTTCGCCTGCCCGCCAGCCACCTGCTGGCCGAAGGGGCCGCCGCCGAGGCCGCGCTGACCCGCGCCTACGATGAAACCCTGGTATTGACCAGTGTTGAACTGCTGGCCCTGGCGCGCGGCATGCTGTCCATGACGCAAGACTACCTGCGCACGCGGATCCAGTTCGGCAAGCCGATCGGCAGCTTCCAGTCGCTGCAGCACCGCGCCGTCGACCTGTTGATTCAGCAGGAACTGACCGCCAGCGTGGTGACCCAGGCCCTGGCCCTGCTCGATGACCCGGACGGCGACGCCAGCGCCCGCTCGGCCATGGCCAGCCGCGTCAAGTCGCGCGCGTCGGACGCCGGCTTGCAAGTGGCGCGCGAAGCGGTGCAACTGCACGGCGCCATTGGCGTCACTGATGAAAACGACATCGGTCTGTACCTGCAGCGTGCCCTGGTGCTGTCCGCCTGGCTGGGCAATGGCACCCAGCAGCGCCGCCGCTACGCCAACCTCACCCAAAACGCCACCGCGCAGGAGCACGCATGAACACCACCGCCTCCAGGGCCACCGACTGGAATGCACTCGACAACGCCAGCTTCCGCGCCGCCCTGCGCGAATTTTTTGAAAAACATTTCCCCAGCGAATGGCGCTACCCGCAACGGCGCCTGCGCTGGTCCGAAATCGGCCCTTGGTACCTGAAGCTGTCGGAAAGAGGCTGGGTCGCGCCGAGCTGGCCCACGCAGTACGGCGGCATGGGCCTGAGCCCCGAGAAACTCATCATCTTCATCGAAGAGCAGGAGCGCTGGGGCGTGGCGCGCGCGCCCGACATGGGCATCACCATGGTCGGCCCGCTGCTGATCAACCACGGCAACCAGACCCAGCGCGCCTACTACCTGCCCAAAATCATTGCCGGCGAGCACATCTGGTGCCAGGGTTACTCGGAACCCAATTCGGGCTCCGACCTGGCCAGCCTGCGCACCGAAGCGGTGGTCGACGGCGACGACTTCATCGTCAACGGGCAAAAGACCTGGACCACGCTGGCGCAGGACGCCACCCACATCTTCCTGCTGGTGCGCACCGACAAAACGGCCAAGAAGCAGGAAGGCATCAGTTTCCTGCTGGCCGACATGAAAACGCCGGGCATCACGGTGCGCCCCATCCGCAACATCGCGGGCAGCGAAGACTTCTGCGAGGTCTTCCTGGAAAACGTGCGCGTGCCGCGCAGCAACATCGTGGGCGAGCTCAACAAGGGCTGGACCATCGCCAAGGCGCTGCTCGGCTTCGAACGCATCTTCCTGGGCAGCCCCAAGCAAAGCCAGTACGCGCTGGCGCGCGTGCAGGAAGCCGCGCAGCGGCTCGGCCTGTTCGAAGACACCGGCTTCGTGGACCGCTACACCAAGCTGGCGCTGGACGTGGCCGACCTGGGCGCGCTCTATGGCCGCTTCATCGAGCAGGTCAAACGTGGCGAAACCCTGGGCCCCGATGTCTCCATGCTCAAGCTGTTCGGCACCGAAACCTATTCGCGCCTGGCCGACCTGCTGGTCGATGTCATGGGATCGAGTGGCGGCACGCCCGGCTCCACCGCCCTGCCCGGTGGCAAAACCGATGCATTGACCAGCTTCTACAACGCGCGCCCAGCCACCATCTACGGCGGCAGCAACGAGGTGCAACGCAACATCTTGGCTGCCAGCGTGCTGAGGCTGCCGTCATGAGCGCATCGGGCTATCCGGCATTTGACGGCCCCGGCCCGGATGCTCAGTTCGTGCAGGCGCTGGCGCAAGGCCGCTTTCAGATCCAGCACTGCATGGCCTGCGGCCAGCATGTATTTTATCCGCGCGCGCTGTGCACCCATTGCGGCTCGGCCCAGCTCGACTGGATTGAACCCAGCGGGGTCGGCTGCGTCTATTCCAGCACCACGGTGCGCCGCAAGCCGCAAGCCGGTGGCGACTACAACGTGGCGCTGGTGGACCTGGCCGAAGGGCCGCGGCTGATGTCGCGCATCGATGGCATTGCGCCTGACCAGGTGCGCATCGGCATGCGCGTGCAGGCGCGCGTGATCGACGATCCGGCCAAGGGCAAGTTGCTGGTCTTCTTCCCCGCGGGCGCCACACCATGAGCGCCGCGTCGGGCCGTTCCCAAGCAAGCTCGCACCGCTGTGCGCAGCACGAAGGTCCTCCATGAGCACCACATCTCCCCTGCGCGGCGCGGCCGCCATCGTGGGTGCCAGCCTGGGCGGCGTGCCCATGACCCCCGGTCGCAGCGCGCTCGAAATTCTGGGCGAAGCGGTGCACGGCGCGCTGGCCGATGCCGGCTTGAAGCTGTCCGATGTCGATGGCCTGTTCACCGGCTCGTCCTACCACTTCCTCGCCGGTCTATCGGTGGCCGAATACCTGGGCATCCATCCCAAGTTCTGCGAAGCCACGATGGTTGGCGGCTCGTCTTATGTGAGCCACCTGCTTACCGCCGCCATGGCGCTGCACACCGGCCAGTGCGAAGTGGCGCTCATTTGCTACGGCAGCAACCAGGGCTCGGGCTTCGGCAAGCTCAAGTCGATGGCCGAAACGCCCTTGTACGAAGCCCCCTACGAGCCGCGCTACCCGATCTCCAGCTACGCGCTGGCGGCCGCTCGCCACATGCACCAGTACGGCACCACGCGCGAGGACCTGGCGCACATCGCGGTGGCGGCGCGCCAGTGGGCGCAACTCAATCCGCTGGCCCATGCACGCGATCCGCTCAGCATCGAGCAGGTGCTGGCTTCGCGTCTGGTGAGCGATCCGCTGTCGGTGCTCGATTGCTTCCTGGTCACCGACGGCGGCGGCGCCCTGGTGCTGGTGCGCAGCGAGCGGGCGAAAGACTTTCCCAAGCCACCGGTCTATGTGCTGGGCGCGGCTGCGGCCACCTGGCACCGCCAGATCGGCTCCATGCCCGACCTGACGGTCACCGCCGCCGCCGAGTCCGGGCCGCGCGCCTTCGCCATGGCCGGGCTGGCCCTGAAGGACGTGGACGTGCTGGAGTTGTACGACGCCTTCACCATCAACACGCTGCTGTTCCTCGAAGACCTGGGCTTTTGCGCCAAGGGCGAAGGCGGCGCTTTCGTGCGCAACGGGCGCATCGCACCGGGGGGCGCGTTGCCGGTCAACACCAATGGCGGCGGCCTGTCGTGCTGTCACCCGGGCATGTACGGCATGTTCCTGCTGATCGAGGCCGTGCAGCAACTGCGCGCCGAGGCCGGCGACCGCCAGGTGCCGAATGCGGAGATCGCCCTGTGCCACGGCAACGGCGGCGTTCTTTCCAGCCAGGTGACGGCCCTGCTGGGCACGGCCGCCACCGTCTGATTTTTCATATCAACAACCAGGAGTCATTTCATGAGCAAGGGCAACATGCTGCAAGACAAAGTCGCCGTGGTCACCGGCGCGGGCCGGGGCATCGGCCGCGACATCGCACTGATGATGGCGGCGCAAGGCGCCAAGGTGGTGGTCAACGACATCGGCGCCTCGGTCGGCGGCGAAGGCAATGACGCCAGCCACGGCCAGCAGGTGGTCAACGAGATCAAGGCCGCTGGCGGCCAGGCCGTTCTCAGCACCGACAGCGTCTCGACCTGGCCCGCGGCCAACCGCATCATCGAATGCGCGGCCGACACCTTCGGGCGCATCGACATCGTCGTCAATAACGCCGGCATCCTGCGCGACCGCCTGTTCTTCAACATGTCGCCCGAGGAGTGGAGCGCCGTCATCGACGTGCACCTCAACGGCAGCTTCTTCACTTCGCGCGCCGCCGCCCCGCACTTCAAGACGCAGAAGTCGGGTGCCTATGTGCACATGACTTCCACGTCCGGCCTGATCGGCAACCTGGGCCAGGCCAACTACGCCGCTGCCAAGCTGGGCATCGTGGCCATGTCGCGCCACATCGCCGGCGACATGCAACGCTACAACGTGCGTTCCAACTGCATCTCGCCGTTCGCCTGGAGCCGCATGATCGGCGCCATCCCCACCGACACACCCGAGCAGCAGGCACGCGTGGAAAAACTAAAAAAACTCGGTACCGAGCAGATTGCGCCCATGGCCACCTTCCTGGCCAGCGATGCCGCAGCCGACGTCACGGCCCAGATCTTCGCCGTGCGCGGCAACGAGATTTTCCTCATGAGCCAGTCGCGCCCGATCCGCGGCATGCACACCGCCGAGGGCTGGACACCCGAGACCATCGCCGAGCGCGTGTTGCCCGCCATGAAGCAGAACTTCTATCCGCTGGAGAGCTCGAACATCGTGTTCTCCTGGGATCCCGTCTGACGTCATCTGCCATGGCGATCAACTACGAGAAACTGATGGCATGGCCGTTCGAGGACGTTCGCCATCGCTACACCCAGCGCGACACCATGCTCTACGCATTGGGCGTGGGCCTGGGCACCGACCCGACCAACGAGACCGAGCTGCGCTTTGTCTATGAAAAGAACCTGCTGGCGCTGCCCACTCTGCCGGTGGTGCTGGGCTATCCCGGCATGTGGCTCAAGGACCCGGCCACCGGCGTTGACTGGGTGCGGCTGGTGCATGGCGAACAGGGCTTGCGCCTGCACCGGCCGGTGCCGCCCGAGGGTGAAGTGATCGGGCGCACGCGGGTGAGCCAGATCATCGACAAGGGGCCGGACAAGGGGGCTCTGATCTACACCGAGCGCACGGTGACGGACGCCACCAGCGGCGAACTGCTGGCCACGCTGACCTCGACCACCTTCTGCCGCGCCGACGGTGGCTTTGGCGGCCCGGCCGGGCCGGTCAAAACCGTGCATGAGCTGCCCACGCGCGCGCCTGATCACAGCGACGATTTCGCCACCCAGCCGCGTGCCGCGCTGATCTACCGCCTCTCGGGCGACTACAACCCGCTGCACGCCGAACCCGCGGTGGCAAGCGCCGCTGGTTTCAAGCAGCCCATCCTGCACGGCCTGGCCACCTACGGCATCGCCGGCTGGGCACTCACCCAGCGCGTCTGCGGCGGCGACCCGAGCGCCCTGCAGTCGCTGGATGTGCGTTTTTCGTCACCCGTTTACCCCGGCGAAACGATACGCACCGAGCTCTGGGTGGATGGGAAGGTCGTTTCCTTTCGCGCCCGCGCCGTAGAACGCGACATCGTCGTGCTGAACAACGGACGCGCCGAGCTGCGCTGACCGTCCTTTGCCTTTCATTTTCGTTTTCGTTTTCAATTTTTTTCAAGGAGCCTCAACATGAACTACGCTGACTTTCAATTCCTCAAGTTCGACCACAAGCCCAACGGCGTGCTGGTCATCACCATCAACCGCCCCGAGGTCATGAATGCCACCAATGGCCGGCTGCACTGGGAGCTGACCAAGATCTGGGGCGTGGTCACTGACGATGCCAAGACCAAGGTGGCGGTCATCACCGGCGCGGGCGACCAGGCCTTCTCGGCCGGCGGCGACCTGGAATGGGTGGCCGGCATGGTCGGCAACCCGAAGGAAATCGCCAACACCATGACCGAGGCTTCGGACGTGGTCTACAACATGATGGCCTGCGACAAGCCCATCATCTCGGCCATCAACGGCGTGGCCGTCGGTGCCGGTCTGGCAGTCGCCTTCCTGGCCGACATCAGCATCATGGCCGAGGAGGCCAAGATTACCGACGGCCATGTCAAGATCGGCGTCGCCGCCGGCGACCACGCAGCCATTCTGTGGCCGCTGCTGTGCGGCATG
>NZ_JBFJMY010000256.1:0-6189 GCF_041633695.1 Hydrogenophaga sp. | reverse complement strand
GGCGATGTAGACCGCGTCCACCGCCGGATCGGCCAGCACCGCTTCGTAGCTGCACCAGGCCGCACCGGGCAGATCCGACAGTTCGCGGGCGGCGGGCGCGCGGCTACCGACTGCGCTGATGGTGTGCCCGGCCTCGGCGATGGCTGGTGCCAGTTGTGTGCGGGCGATCTTGCCCCAGCCCAGAACGCCAAAACGCATATGCAGTCCTCCTTGCGACGCTTTGCTTCGCGGCCCTAGAGCCTGTTCACACCACCACCGGTTCCGGCTCCAGAAGAATGCCGAAACGCTCGTACACGCTGGTCTGGATCGCCTTGGCCAGGGTCATCACCTCACCGCCGGTACAGGGATGCTCCTTGCCACCCCGGTTCACCAGCACCAGGGCCTGTTTTTCGTACACCGCGGCATTGCCCACGCTCTTGCCCTTCCAGCCACAGGCGTCGATCAACCAGCCTGCAGCGAGCTTGATGCTGCCGTCCGCCAGCGGATAGTGCACCACCCGGGGTTCGCGCGCGATGATGTCTTCGCACTGCTCGGGGGTGACGGTGGGGTTCTTGAAAAAACTGCCCGCATTGCCGATCACCGCCGGGTCGGGCAGCTTGGCGCGGCGGATGCTGCAGATCCAGTCGAAAATTTGTTGCGCATCGGGCGCCTGCACACCGGTCTCCAGCATCTTGCGCTCCAAGTCGGCGTAACCCAGCACCGGCTTCCAGGGCTTGGGCAGCCAGAAACGCACCCGCGTGATGACGGCCTTGCCCGCCAGCCCCAGGCCGGTATCGCCCGCAGGCGCGTGCTTGAACACCGAGTCGCGGTAGCCAAAGCCACACTGGGCGGCGTTGAGTGTGAACGTCTTGCCGGTCTGCAGGTCGATACCGTCCAGTGAATGGAAGCGGTCTTGCAACTCCACGCCATAGGCGCCGATGTTTTGCACCGGTGCTGCCCCCACCGAACCGGGGATCAGCGCCAGGTTTTCCAGCCCGGGCCAGCCTTGCGCCAGGGTCCAGGCCACGAAGTCGTGCCAGTTTTCACCCGCTCCAGCCTCCACCAGCCAGCCCTTGGCGCTCTCTTCCAGCAAGCGGTGCCCGGCCACTTCCATCTTGACCACCAAGGCCTTGATGTCGCCGGTGATCACCAGATTGCTGCCGCCACCCAGCACAAACAGCGGCAGGCCGCCGTTCGCACGCGAAGCCAGCAGCTCGGACACATCGCTTTCGCTGCGCACGCGCAGCAATTGCAAGGCCTTGGCGGCGATGCCGAAGGTGTTGAGGGACTGGAGCGCTACGTTGTTCTCGACTAACATGGCTGGATTGTCTCATCCACTCTTGCTCCCGTACGCCACCATGCCCTCTTTTGACACCATTCTCGAAGCCGATCTTGTAGAAGTGAAAAACGCGGTCGACCAAGTCGCACGCGAAGTCGGCACCCGCTTTGACTTCAAAGGCACCAGCGCCGGCATCGAACTCAAGGACAAGGAGATCACCTTGTTCGGCGACGCCGACTTCCAGTTGCAGCAGGTCGAAGAAGTGCTGCGCAACAAGCTCGCCAAGCGCAATGTGGACGTGCGCTTTCTCGACGTCGGCAAGGTTGAAAAAATCGGCGGCGACAAGGTCAAGCAAGTTGTCAAGGTGCGCAATGGCATCGCCACCGAAGACGGCAAAAAAATCCAGCAAGCGATCAAGGGCAGCAAGCTCAAGTTGCAAGGCGCCATCCAGGGCGACGCGGTGCGCGTCACCGGCAGCAAGCGCGACGACTTGCAACAAGCCATGGTCCTGATCCGCGAGGCGCTGAAGGATTTGCCACTGTCGTTCAACAACTTCAGAGACTGAGCGCCCCACCCCGCCTCGGTCCTGCAAACCGCACCTTCTTCCAGCAGCAACACCTCGCGGCCACACCAGTCTGGCTGTGTGGGCTGAAAAAGGCACCTCATGCTCTTGATCCGGTTCTTTGCCCTGCTGCTGGCGGTCACAAGCAGCGGCGCCTTTGCCCAGCAAGTCGCGCTGGCGGGCGTGGCGGGCAGCAAGGCATTGATCGTCATCGACGGCACCGCGCCGCGCTTCATGAGCCCTGGCCAGACCCAGCAGGGCGTGAAGCTGCTGAGCACACTGGGCGAGTCCGCGGTGGTGGAGATCGCAGGCCAACGCCAGACCCTGCACGTGGGTGAAGCACCGGTGAGCTTGGGCCGAACGGGGGATGCTGGCGGCTCGCAGCGCATCGTGCTGACCGCCGACGGACAAGGCCATTTCATGCCGCCCGGGCAAATCAACGGCAAGGCCGTGCAGTTCATGGTGGACACCGGCGCCACCTTCGTGATCTTGAGCGAATCGGATGCCAAGCGCATCGACCTGGACTATCTGCGCGGCCGCAAAGTGGGTGTGAGCACGGCCAACGGCCAGGCCACGGGTTACCAGATACAACTGGCCTCGGTGCGCGTGGGCGACGCGCTGGTGCGCGAAGTGCCCGCCATCGTATTGCCCCAGTCCATGCCTTTTGTGCTGCTGGGCAACAGCTTTCTCACCCGCTTTCAGATGCAGCGCAACAACGACCAGTTGACGCTGGACCGGCGGTATTGAATCACCCCCGCGCCGCGCTTGCAGCGCGTCACCCCCTCCAGGGGGCAACGCCTGTGGCCTGGCTGAGCCAGTTCCACAGCGTTTCTCGACCAGGCATTGCGCGCCGGAGAGGTGGAGCAAGCGGCACCGCAGCCCGGCACCGCCCACTCAAACCGCCTGCGCCGCCGTGACCACGATTTCGATGCGCCAGGCTGGGTTGGCCAGCGCGGCTTGCACCGTGGCGCGCGGTGGTGCCGAGCCCGACTCCACCCAAGCGTCCCAGACCGCGTTCATCTCGCCAATCTCGCGGATGTCGGCCAGGTAAATTTCGGCGCGCAAGATGCGCGTCTTGTCGCTGCCAGCTTCCAGCAGGCGCAGTTGCACCTGGTCCAGTACGTCCTGGGTCTGGCCGCGCACATCGCTGTCGCCGCGCTCGGGCACCATGCCCGCGAGGTAGACCACCCCGTTGAAAACGGCCGATTCGCTGTAGCGTTCGGCCACATGGTGGCGCTGCAATTCGCGGCTCATTTTTTGGCTCCCAATTTGCTTTCTTTACCGGCCAACAAACGGTTGATGTTTTCGGCGTGCCGCCACACCAACAGAATGCCCATGACCGCCAGACTCAACACTTGCACGCCGGGTGCGCGCCAGGCCACCTGGCTGCCAAACAGAAAAAACGCGGGCGCAAAGATGGCCATGACGATGGACGCCAGCGACGAATAACGAAAGAAGAACGCGACGATGGCCCAGGTGAGCATGGCGGCCAAACCCAGCCAAGGCTCCACGCCGATCAAGACGCCAATGGCGGTGGCCACACCCTTGCCGCCCTTGAAACCAAAAAACACCGGGAACAAGTGCCCCAAAAACGCGGCCAGACCGACCAAGGCGACCGTGCCGTCGCCCAGGCCATACGCATCTCCCCACCATTTGACGGCCACCACCGGCAACCAACCCTTGATCCCATCGAGCAGCAGGGTGGCCACCGCAGCGGCCTTGTTGCCCGAGCGCAGCACATTGGTGGCGCCCGGATTTTTGCTGCCGTAGGTACGCGGGTCGTTCAAACCCATGGCTCGGCTCACAACGACGGCGAACGACAAGGAGCCCACCAGGTAGGCGGCCAGCGCGGCGAGCAAGGGGTAGATGGGGTCCAAAAATGTCTCCTCGGTGGGCTGTTTTCCGGGTCGTGAGCCAAGACCCGGAAACCCGCTCGGCGAGCGGGCTGTGCATGCCCTATTCTGCCAGCGCGCAATCCACCGGTCGGGCGCCCAGCGCAGCGCTGAGCACCGCCGGATCGATGCCGACCAGATAGCCCCGGCGCCCACCGTTGATCCAGATTTTGGGCAGCGTGAGCACCGATGCTTCGACCCACACCGGCATGTCGCGCTTCAAGCCAAAGGGCGAGGTACCGCCAACCAGATAACCGCTGTGGCGGTTGGCCACCTCGGGCTTGCAGGGTTCGATGGTCTTGGCGCCGGTCTGCCGCGCCAGGTTCTTGGTCGACACGCTGCGGTTGCCGTGCATGAGCACCACCAGCGGCTTGGCCTGTTCGTCCTGCATGACCAGGGTCTTGACCACGGCGAACGGGTCCAGCCCCAGCACCTCGGCACTGTGCTGCGCGCCACCACGCTCCACATATTCGTAGACGTGCTCGGTGAACAAGACACCATGGCCTTTGAGCCATGCGGTGGCCGGCGTCTCGGACACATGCGTTTTCTTTGCCATCAGACCATCAACCCCGTGAAGCCGTCTTGTTCGATCAGGTGGAATTCACAAACACCGTGGAACCGCCCTTCGCCTTCATCAAACGCAGAACAGCCCACAGGCGGCGCGGGAAAATCATTGCGCGGGGTCGCGCACCTCCCAGCGGATCTTGTCGATCGCGCCCAGCAGCTCGGGCGACAAGCTGGTGCCCCAGGCGTCCAGACATTCGTCCAGCTGGGCCACGCTGGTCACGCCGATGATGGTGCTGGCCACGCGCCAGTTGGTATAACAAAAGGCCAAGGCCATCTGCGTCGGGCTCATGCCATGCTCGCGCGCCAGCGCGTTGTAGCGCTTGGCCGTGGCGAGCGACTCGGGTCGACCCCAGCGCTGCTTGCGCATGGATTCGAACAAAGACATGCGGCCCGCATCGCCAACCAGACCGGTGCTGTCGTACTTGCCGGAAAGCAAACCAAAACCCAGCGGCGAATACGCCAGCAAGCCAACACCCAGGCGGTGACAGGTCTCGTCCAGGCCGTTCTCATAACTGCGGTTGATCAGGCAATAGGGATTTTGCACCGTGTCCACACGCGGCAAGCCGTGCTGCTCGGCGACCCGCACGAACTCGTGCACGCCATAGGGCGACTCGTTGGACAAACCAATGGCGCGCACCTTGCCCGCCTTCACCAGTTCCCCCATCGCGTCGAGTTGCTCGTGAATGGATGCGCATGCCTTGTCCTTGCTCGGATCAAAGGCCAGCGCGCCAAACGCGGGCATGTTGCGCGCCGGCCAGTGGATCTGGTACAGGTCGATCACATCGGTCTGCAAACGGCGCAGGCTGTTCTCGCAGGCTTGGATGATTTCGGCTTTGCTGACACCCGACTGCTCACCCCGTATCCAGGGCATGCCGCGCGAAGGGCCGGCCACCTTGGTGGCCAACACGAGCTTCTGGCGTGCGCCCGGCGTCTTGGCAAACCAGTTGCCCAGAATCGTCTCGGTGGAGCCGCAGGTTTCGGCCCTGGCCGGCACCGAATACATTTCGGCCGTGTCCAGAAAATTCACACCCCGTTCCAGAGAACGGTCGAGTATCTGGTGTGCGACGGCTTCGTTCACCTGTTCACCAAAAGTCATGGTTCCGAGACATATGGGCGTGACGTGTAGCGCTGAGGCGCCAAGTGGGATGGTTTTCATGCGATTGTTTGAAATAGCGGTGTTCAGTGCGCCCGTGCGGCGCACGCTTGCAATAGTTTAGGCTCCAATGAGGAACTCTGCAGTCGGCTTGGTGTCCTACACAAATTGACACCCAACCCCGTTACGCTGTAAAGCATGTCGAGCAATCGCAGACAACAACACCGTCAAAGGAGCATCCCATGAACACCATTCGAACCAGTCTCAGCATCACCACCCTCGCCGCCGCTCTCGCCCTGGCCGGTTGCGCCAACATGAGCGAGACCCAACAAGGCGCGGCCAAAGGCGCGGGCCTTGGCGCCCTTGCGGGCGTCGTGCTGGGCGCCGCCACCGGCGGCTCCAAGGGTGCAGCCCAAGGCGCTGTGCTGGGTGGCGCGGTCGGTGCGGCCGGCGGCTACATCTGGTCCAAGAAGATGCAGGACCAAAAGGCGGCCATGGAAGCAGCCACAGTGGGCACCGGCGTGGGCGTGAGCCAGACCAGCGACAACCGCCTGAAGCTCGACATCCCGAGCGACGTGTCTTTCGACACCGGGCGCTCCAACATCAAGTCCAACTTTGCGACGGTGCTGAACCAGTTCGCCGGCACGCTGAACGCCAATACCGCCACCACCATCAGCATCATCGGCCACACCGACAGCAGCGGCCCGGAGTCCGTCAATGACCCGCTCTCCGTCCAACGGGCGCTGAGCGTGCGCGACTACCTGGTGGCGCGCGGCGTTGCGCCTGCCCACGTGCAGGCCGCCGGCCGCGGCGAGCG
>NZ_JBFJMY010000255.1:0-6195 GCF_041633695.1 Hydrogenophaga sp. | reverse complement strand
TTCGACGTGGTCTACCAGGGGCAGACCTGCCGGGCCTTCGCGATCCGCTACCAGGGTCGGGTCCACGCCTACCTCAACCGCTGCACCCATGTGGCGATGGAGCTGGACTGGCAGCCCGACCGCTTTTTTGACGACACCGGCAGCTGGTTGCTGTGCGCGTCCCACGGCGCGGCCTACGAGCCCGCCACCGGCGCCTGTGCGGGCGGGCCGTGCCGGGGCGGGCTGGTCAAGATCGAGCTGGTGGAGCACGGCGGCGTGGTGCATTGGCGGTCACAATACAACCTGCAACCCCTTGAATTCTGAGAAAACATGGATATGAACAACGATTTGGGCAGCGCCTCGACCGACCGCAATTGGGAGCGCGCCACGCTCGAAAAACTGGTGTTCGCCACCATCAAAGAACAACAATCCGCGCGCCGCTGGAAGATCTTCATGCGCCTGGTCTGGCTGGCCATCATCGGCGCCATCGGCTGGATGGTCTACACCAACAACACGGTGGCCAGCAGCGCCAGCACGCCGCACACCGCCGTGATCCAGATCAAGGGCGAGATCGCCTCGGGCGCCGAAGCCAGTGCCGAATACGTGGTCGATGCCTTGCGCACCGCCTTTGAGGACAAGGGCGCGCAAGCCATCGTGCTGCTGATCGACTCGCCCGGCGGCAGCCCGGTGCAGGCGGGCATCATCAACGACGAAATCACCCGCTTGAAAGCCTTGCACAACAAGAAGGTCTACGCCGTGGTGGAGGAAACCTGCGCTTCGGCGGCCTACTACATCGCCGCCGCCGCCGACAACATCTATGTAGACAAGGCCAGCCTGGTGGGCAGCATCGGCGTGCTCATGGACGGATTTGGCTTCACCGGCCTGATGGACAAGCTCGGTATCGAGCGCCGCCTCATGACCGCCGGCGCCAACAAAGCCATGCTCGACCCCTTCAGCCCGCAAGACGACGCCCAGCGCGCCTACATCCAGTCCATGCTGGGGGAAATCCACGACCAGTTCATCGAAGTGGTGAAAAAGGGCCGAGGCGAGCGCCTCAAAGTCACGCCCGACACCTTCAGCGGCCTGGTCTGGAGCGGCCAGCAAGCCGTGAACCTGGGCCTGGCCGACCAGCTCGGCAACCTCGATTACGTGGCCCGCGAAGTGGTGAAAGCCGAAGAAATCGTCGACTACACCCACAAGGAAAATGTGGGCCTGCGCCTAGCGCGGCGCTTTGGTGCCAGCGTGGGCGAGGGCTTGTTCGTGGCGGCACGTTCGGCCGGGGTACAGCTGAAGTGAGCCGCCGCAGCGCTCGTCAAACCGGGGGCGGCGCGCCGTAGCGGCTTGGCCATACGCGGTGGTGTATCAGCCGCCCAGCAGGTCTTGCGTGATGACTTGCCAGTGCGTAGCACTCACCGGCGTGATGGACAAGCGGTTGCCCCGCTGGAGCAAGAGCATGTCGGACAGCGCGGGGGTGGCACGCAGTTCGGGCAGGCCGACGAGGCGTGTTTTCCGCAGCGCTTTCACATCGAGCAGCAGCCAGCGCGGCTGATCGGACGGCGACTTGGGGTCAAAGTAGGGCGAAGCCGGGTCGAACTGCGTGGGGTCGGGCCGCGTGCTTGAAGCCACTTGCGCCAGGCCGGCGATGCCGGGTTGGGGGCAGCTGGAGTGGTAGAACAGCACGCCATCGCCCACGCGCATGGTGTCGCGCATGAAGTTGCGCGCCTGGTAGTTGCGCACGCCGGTCCAGGGCACGGTGGCGCCGGGCGCGGCCAGGGCGTCGTCTATCGAGCACTCGTTGGGCTCGGATTTCATCAACCAGTACTGGGTCATGGCGCCATCTTAGCGAGCGTCGGGGCGGCTTGGGCCGGTGGTTTTTTGGGGGAGCGCCCGTTGGCGCGCGCTTGTTTGCCCACGCCACCATGGGGAGAAAACGGGCGCCCCCAAGCCGCTTGACCACCGAATCGGGGAAAATGCCAGTTCCAACCCAGCTACCGAGGTCTTGTTTTGCCCCTGCCCACGCCCCAGCCCAGAACGCCCATGCACACCCGGCGGGTGGAATACCGCGGGTTCCAGCGCGACGACGGTTGGTGGGACATAGAAGGGGAGATGCACGACTCCAAACCCCATGCCTTTCATCTCACGGGCGAACGGGCGCGGGAGCCGAACGAGGCGATACACCACATGCACATCCGGGTGACGCTGGACGACCAGATGGTGGTTCGCGACGTGGCGGTGGCGATGGATGCGGTGCCGCACGGGCCTTGCACGCAGGCCGAGGAGCCGATGCGCCGCATGATCGGTTCGTCGATCGGGCGCGGTTGGCGCCAGGCCATCGAGCGCCATCTGGGTGGGGTGCAGGGTTGTACCCATTTGCGTGAGTTGCTGTTCAACCTGGCCACGGCCGCGTTCCAGACCCGTTCGGCTTCGTTCGGGCTCCCCGACGATGGCAGTCCGCCGATACACCTGGGCAAATGCCTGACCTGGGATTTCAACAGCCCGGTGGTGGAGCGGATCTACCCCATGTTTTTCCGCTGGCAACCACCCGCCAAAGCTCCGGTGGCGGCCACCACGGCCACCACGGCGCCCGTGGCACCCGACGCGCCTGCGCAGGCGCCGCAGTGAGGGCTTCGGGCAGGGCTATCGGACCGCGTTCCGTTGCAGCCACGAATACAGCCACCAAATCCAACGCCACCCGATCGGCCCAGCGCAGGTCGGGCGATTGCCTGCGGGTTCTGCGTTTACCCAGGGTGATGGACTGGCTCTGCACGGCCAAAGCGCATTCCGGTTAGCCTTGGCGTCTCCTTTTGTGCGCCGGTTGGGCGTGCTGGCGCTGCCCCTGGTGGTGCGCTGGCCCCAGCAGCCCACCGGTCTGCCTTTTCCCACCACTTGATTTCCGCTGCATGACGCCATCGAACCCGCAGCCCGCCGGCCATGGCGCGCTGATTGCCAACCTGATCGCCCAGCTCGCGTTCGGCTTGTTGAGCATGACCATTTGTCTACCCTCCATGCAGGAGTGGGGCACCCTGTTGGATAGCAGCCAGGCAGCGGTGCAGCTCACTTTCAGCGGCTATGTGGTGGCCTACGGCGTGTTGCAGCTGGTGTACGGCCCGGTGTCGGACCGGCTGGGGCGCAAAAAGGTCTTGTTGTTCGGCCTGGCGGTGGCGGGCGCGGGTTCGGTGCTGGCGGCACTGGCGCCCGATTTGCCCACCTTGGTGGCCGCGCGGGTGTTGCAGGGCGCGGGCAGCGCAGCCGGCATGGTGGTGGGCCGGGCCATGGTGCAAGACCTGTTCGTGGGGCCGGAGCGCACCCGGGTGATGGCCTATGTGGGCATGGCCATGGGTTTTTGCCCGCCGCTGGCCACGGTGGTCGGTGGCCAGTTGCACGTGTACTTCGGCTGGCGGGCCAATTTTGTCTTGATCGCGTGTTTGGCACTGGTGCTGTTTGTGGCCGCCTGGCGCGGTCTGCCCGACCACCAGCGCTCGACCACCGTGCAGCCGCACTGGCTGCGCGCCATGTTGTCGTCGTATGCGCGTTTGGCACGCGAATCCGCCTTCATTCTGTACGTGGTGATTCTCTCCATGACCACGGCCACCTTTTATGCGTTTCTCGCGGGTGCACCTATCGTGCTGGGCAGTTTCGGTGTGGGCCCGGGTGGGGTGGGCCTTTACCTCATGTTTGGGCCGCTGGCCTATATCCTGGGCAATTTCCTCACCTCGCATCTGGTGCACCGCGTCGGCGAACGCTCGATGATGCGCACCGGGCAAACCTTCACATTGGGCGGTATCGGCCTGATGCTGGCGCTCGCCCTGGCCGGCCTGAACACGCCGTTGGCCTTTGCGCTGCCCATGATGCTGATCGGCCTGGGCAATGGTTTTCTGATACCCCCTGCCTTGGCTGGCACGGTGGGCCTGGTGCCGACGCTGGCGGGTTCGGCCGCAGCCGTGGCGGGCTTGATGCAGCAATTGTTGGGCGCCATGGGTGGCTTTGCTGTGGGCTTGTTCAGCCACGAAAACGCGCTGAACCTGGGTTGGCTGATGTTCAGCCTCGCCCTGTGCGGCACGGTGGCGCAGGTGCTGTTGCACCGGCGTGCCAGCAGCACGGCTTGAAGCGCGGCTTCGGTTCTTTTCAGGCGCGGCGGCGCGCCCGCACCGCCTCGGCCAGGTTGTGCAGCACCGCCACCGTGGTGTCCCAGCCGATGCAGGCGTCGGTCACGCTTTGGCCATAGGTCAGGCCGGCACGCCCATCGACGATGTCTTGCCGGCCTTCCACCAGGTGGCTCTCCAGCATCACGCCGCAGATGCTGTGGCTGCCACCGGCGATTTGCTGCGCAATATCGGCCGCCACGGTGGGTTGGCGTGCCGGGTTTTTGCTGCTGTTGCCATGGCTGCAGTCGATCACCAGACGCATCGGTAGGCCTGCGGCCTCCAGCGCGAGGGAAGCGATGCGCACGCTGCTGGCATCAAAATTGGGGCCGTCGCTGGTGCCGCGCAGCACCAGGTGCCCGTCCGGGTTGCCGGTGGTGGTGATGACGGTGGCCCGGCCTTCGAGCGAGATGGTGGGAAAGCGGTGTGCCTGCGCGGCGACGTGGATCGCATCGATGGCGGTGCCCACGCTGCCCTGGGTCGGGTTTTTGAAACCCACCGGCGCCGACAAGGCCGATGCCATTTGGCGGTGCAGCGGACTTTCCACCGTGCGCGCGCCGATGGCGCCCCAGCTGAGCAGCTCGGCGTAGTACTGCGGCGTGACCAGATCCAGGATTTCCGACGCGGCAGGTACTTCGAGCCGCGCGCATTCGATCAGCAAGTGGCGCGCCTGGCGCAGGCCTTCGCCGATGTCGCCCTGGCCGTCCAGCGTCGGGTCGTAGATCAAACCCTTCCAGCCCATGCGGGTGCGTGGCTTTTCGAAATACACCCGCATCACCAGCAGCAGATCGGGCGCCATTTGCGGCGCGATCTCGCGCAGCCGCGCCGCGTATTCCAACGCCGATGCGGGTTCGTGCACCGAGCAGGGTCCGACCACCACCAGCAGGCGATCGTCTTGCCCGCGCAGGATGGCGCGTGTGGCCTGGCGTGCGGACGCGATGAAGGCCGCTTCGGCGTCGGTCGCCGGAAATTCTTCGCGCAGCAGCCTGGGCTCGGGCAGGGTTTCAGACTGGGCGATGTGGATGTCGTGGATGCGGGTGCTCATGGGGGATGGCGCAAATGGTGGCGGACCGAAGCCGCCAAGGTGGTGGCTGGTGGCGGGCTGGAGCCGCCAGTGTCGCAGACCGGCAGGGTGTCAAACCCCGCCAGTGGGGTGCGTGGGGTCGACCCAGAGCACTTGTTCGGGCTTTTCCACCGGCTCGATATCGAGGTTCACCGCCACCGCCTGGCCGTCGCTGCGGCACAGCACGCATTCCAGCACTTCGGTGGCGCTGGCGTTGATTTCCTGGTGCGGCACAAAAGGCGGCACGTAAATGAAATCGCCAGGCCCGGCCTCGGCGGTGAACTCCAGCTGTTCGCCCCATCGCATGCGGGCCCGGCCTTTCACCACATAGATCACGCTCTCCAGTGGGCCGTGGTGGTGGGCGCCGGTCTTGGCGTTGGCGTGGATGGTGACGGTGCCAGCCCAGAGCTTTTGCGCGCCCACGCGCGCGAAGTTGATCGCGGCCTTGCGGTCCATGCCGGGCGTGCTGGGCACGTTGCCGTCGAGCTGGTTGCCGGGCACCACGCGCACGCCATCGTGCTTCCAGGGTGCATCGCCGTCGGCGCTGTGTTCGTGTGGGGTGGTGTGGTCGTGGGACATGGCATCTCCTGGGGACTGCGGTCCAGCATACACCGGGGCGCAGGTGCTTGTAGCGGTGCGCGTTGCGCGCTCTGCGCTGTGGCTGCTGCACAAAACGGGCTAGGATGGCCCATGGATTTTTCACCCAGGCTTTCTTCTCTTTTGGCCGAATGGTTGCCCACCCTGGGGCTGGCGCTGGTGGCCGCGTTGTTGGCCGAACTGGGTTTTCGCCTCGGTCGCCGGGTGTTCCTGCGCGCCACCCGCAGCGCGCCCATGGCGGCCGGCACCGGCGTGGCGGTGCAGGCACCGGTGCGTTTTCTGCTCTATCTGGGGGCGATCCACTTGTTGTGGCAGCGGTTGCCCGAGGAAGTGCCGTGGCTGCCCGGTGCCGAGCGGCTGACCACGCTGCTGCTGATTTTTACGTTCACCTGGCTGCTGGCACGCGCGGTGCAC
>NZ_JBFJMY010000254.1:0-6196 GCF_041633695.1 Hydrogenophaga sp. | reverse complement strand
CGCCGAAACGGCACGCCCTGCAGATCGCCTTGCAGCGTGTAGCTCCACTGGTGGTAGGGGCAGACAAATTCTTTCTTGTTGCCATGGCGTTCGCGGCAGAACTGCATGCCACGGTGCGCACACACGTTTTCCACCACCCCGATGCCGCCGTCGGCATCGCGCACCATGATGACCGAACGCTCACCCACCACCGTGCGTTTGAAGTCGCCCGGCTTCGGGATCTCGGCTTCCAGGCCGACGTAGTTCCAATGCCCGGTGTAGAAGAAGCGCTCCAGCTCCTTCTTGTGCAGCTCGGGATCGGTGTAGGCCATGAAAGGAATCCGGCTGCTGCCTTCGGACTCCCACTGGATCTGGCTGGGGAATGTGCCGTTGCGGGGGTTCATGTCTGTCTCCTCATGGTTCTTTTCGAATAGGGTGGGCGCGTTCAGGTACCACTGGCGTAAAACGCATCGGCGTAGATGTGATCGGCCTCCACACCCATCTGGCGAACCAGGTGGGCGGTGGCTTCGACCATGGGCGGCGCCCCGCACAGGTAAGCCCGAAAGCCGTCCAGATCGCGCCAGTCCTGGGCAATGGCTTGCGTGACCAGACCGCTGCGGCAACCGGGCAGGGTCCCCGACGCCAGCACCACATGGACCTGGAGCTGGGGGTGTTGGCGCTGCAAATCCGCCAGCCACGCCCGGCCATACACATCGCGTTCGGAGCGCACACCGAAATACAAGTGGATGGGGTTGTCCATGCCCGCAGCCACCACGCCACGGACAATGGACAGAATCGGCGCCAGGCCGGTGCCGCCGGCCACGCACAGCATGGGGCCGGTATGCCGGCGGCGCAGATAGGCCGAGCCCAGCGGGCCACTCACGCGCACCGCGTCGCCCACTTGCAGGCGTTCGGCGATGTAGCCGGTGACGCGGCCATCGGGCACCAGCCGCACATGGAATTCCAGCTCGTCGCCACCGGCCAGGCCCGCCATGGAATAAGGCCGGATATGGTCGGGCGTGAATTGCAGCTGTGCGTACTGGCCCGGTGAATAGTCGAGCGGCTTGGCGATCTTCAGGCGCAGGCGCTTGATGTCGTGGGTCTGCTCCTCCACCGCGATCACCGTGGCTTTCAGAATTTTTGCCGCGTGCACCACGGCCTCATCGGGCTCGGGCAGTTCGATGGTGCAGGACTCGGTCAAAAAGGTCTGGCAGGCCAGCACGTAGCCATCGTCCGGCGCCAAAGGGCGCTGCAGGTCGCGCCCCGACTCCAGCACATGCCCGTTGACCAGCTTGCAACGGCAGGTGCCGCAACGACCGGCCATGCAGCTGTACGAGACCGGCAACTGGTGTGCCCGCAGGGCTTCCAGCAGATTCACGCCCGCAGCCACCTGTAGCGTGCGCTGCATGGGTCGTACAAAAATTTCCATGGTTTGGGATCTGCCGGTTCTGGTGGGATGGCGCCATCTTCGAGCCGGTGACAAAATCAGTCAATGCAATGACATTGATTCACTACATCATTCAAAATGATATTCATACGGACACGAGATGGAACTCAAAGACATTGACCTCAACCTGCTGGTGGTCTTCAACCAGCTGCTGATGGAGAAGAAAGTCTCCAAGGTGGCCGAGAACCTGGGGCTGGGGCAGCCCGCTGTGAGCAATGCGCTGGCACGCCTGCGCAAGCTCTTTGGCGACGAGCTGTTTCTGCGCACCGCCAGCGGCATGCAGCCGACGCCGTTCGCCGAGCAGTTGGCCGAGTCCGTCGGCTACGCGCTGGGCATGATCCACGACGCGGTCAACGCACGCAGCTCGTTCGACCCGGCCACCAGCCAGCGCCGTTTCACGATCGCGATGACCGACATCGGTGAAATCTATTTTTTGCCGCGCTTGATGGAAACCATCCAGGCGGTGGCGCCATCGGTGTCCATCAGCACCGTGCGCAACACCGCCATCAACCTGAAAGACGCGATGGAGGCCGGGCATGTGGATCTGGCCATAGGGCTGCTACCCCAGCTCAAGGCGGGCTTTTTTCAACGCCGGCTGTTCGTGCAGCACTACGTCTGCATGTTCCGCTCGGGCCACCCGCTGGACAAGCGCAAGGTGCGGCCCCAGGATTTTTTTGCGGCGAACCATGTGGCCATCGCATCGGCGGGCACCGGTCACGGCAAGGTGGACGAGATCCTGGACAGCAGCACCGAAGCACGCAAGGTGAAACTGACGGTGCCGCACTTTGTGGCCGTGGGCCACATCCTGCAAGCCAGCAACCTGGTGGCCACGGTGCCGGAACGCCTGGCCGAACGCATGGCCGGGCCGTTCCAGTTGAAATACATCGCCCACCCGGTGCGCCTGCCCCAGATCGCGATCAACCAGTTCTGGCACGCCAAGTACCACAAAGACCCGGCCAACCAGTGGTTGCGTGGCCTGATCTTCGACATGCACGCCGATGCGGCTTAGGCCAAGCGCCCGACTCGCTAAAGGCTTCAGCCCAGCAAGGCCTTTTCCAGGATCGCCAGACCCTCTTCCAGCACCGCGTCTTCGATGGTGAGCGGAAAGAGGAAACGGATCACGTTGCCGTACACACCGCAGGTGAGCAGCAGCAGCCCGGCATCCTGGGCCCGTTTTTGCACCTGCTTCACCGCATCGGCGTCGGGCGTGCCGTCAGGCTGGGCGAACTCCACCGCCACCATGGCGCCCAGGCCACGCACCTCGCGCATGCCCGGCACTTTTTTCTGCAGCGCTTGCAGGCGGCCCGTGAGCACTTGGCCCAGCTTGGCGGCACGCTCGCACAACTGCTCTTCGTCGATCACCTCCAGCACGGCCAGGGCCGAGGCCACCGCCAGGGGATTGGCCGCGTAGGTACCGCCCAGGCCACCGGGCGCCGGCACGTCCATGATCTCGGCGCGGCCACACACGGCCGACAGCGGCATGCCGCCCGCCAGGCTCTTGGCCAGGGTCATGAGGTCGGGCAGCACGTCGTAGTGCTCCATGGCAAAGAGTTTGCCGGTGCGGGCAAAGCCGGTCTGGACCTCGTCGGCGATCAACAGAATGCCGTGGCGGTCGCAGATGGCGCGCAGGGCGCGCATGAATTCGACCGGCATGACGTAGAAACCGCCTTCGCCCTGCACCGGCTCGACGATGATGGCCGCCACCTGTTCGGGCTCGATGTCGGCCTTGAACAGCTGGGCGATCGCGTCGAGCGCATCCTGCACCGAGACGCCGTGCAGCGCCATGGGCGCGGGCACGTGGTACACGCTGGCCGGAAAGGGGCCGAAGCCGAGCTTGTAGGGCGCCACCTTGCCGGTGAGCGCCATGCCCATATAGGTGCGGCCATGAAAGCCCCCACCCAAGGCGATCACGCCGCTGCGGCGCGTGGCGGCACGGGCGATCTTGATCGCGTTTTCCACCGCCTCGGCGCCGGTGGTGAAGAAGGCGGTCTTCTTGGCATGGCTGCCCGGTGTGCGGGCGTTGATCTGCTCGGCCAGCGCCACCGTGCATTCGTAGGGCACGACCTGGTAGGCGGTGTGGGTGAAACAGTCGAGCTGGCGGGCGATGGCCTGCACGATTTTCGGATGCCGGTGGCCGGTATTGAGCACCGCGATGCCGGCGGCGAAGTCGATGTAGCGGCGCCCCTCCACGTCCCACAGCTCGGCGTTCAGGGCCCGCTGGGCGTAGATGGGAAAACCGATGCCCACACCGCGCGGTGTGGCCGCCACGCGGCGCGCGTCGATGGCGGCGTTGCTGCTCCGGTCTAAGGCGGCGGCCTGCGCCGTCTCACTTGGGCTGTGTGTGTTCATGGCGTGTCTCCGGCGGGCCCACGGGCCCTGGTTGGCTACTGGAAATCCAGTATAGAACCGGGCACCGCCGCGCGCAGGAACCAATCGCCAGACAGGCCAGGGGCCACTGTGCGCCTGGTGGGCCGGATCAGGCCGCCAGCGCCGCCCGCATCTGGTCGATCACGCCCTTGTAATCGGGTTTGCCGAAAATGGCACTGCCGGCCACAAAGGTGTCGGCGCCGGCGTCGGCCACGCGGCGGATGTTGTCGGCCTTGATGCCGCCATCCACCTCCAGGCGGATGTCGCGCCCGCTGGCTTCGATGCGTTTGCGCGCCGCTTCGATCTTGCGCAGCGCCGAATCGATGAAGCTCTGGCCACCAAAACCGGGGTTGACGCTCATGATCAGGATCAGGTCGATGTCGTCGATCACCCAGTCCAGCACATCCAATGGCTCGGCCGGGTTGAAGGTGAGTCCGACCTTGCAACCACGGGCCTGGATCGCCTGCACGCTGCGGTGCACATGGGCACTGGCGTCGGGGTGGAAGCTCACCAGGTCGGCCCCGGCGTCGATGAAGGCCCCGGCCAGCGCGTCCACCGGCTGGATCATCAGGTGCACGTCGATCGGCACCGGTGTGCCGTCGGGCTTTTTGGCGTGGGGCTTGAGCGCCTGGCACACCATGGGGCCGAACGTGAGGTTGGGCACGTAGTGGTTGTCCATCACATCAAAATGGATCCAGTCGGCCCCGGCGGCAATCACGTCGCGCACCTCCTCGCCCAGGCGGGCAAAGTCGGCGGCAAGAATGGAAGGGGCGATGCGGTAGGTGGCGGGCATGAGAGGGGTTTCCAGCAAAAGATGCGGTATTTTCGCAGGCTCGCGGTAGGTACGTCCCATGGCGGTAACATGCCGCCATGTCCAAATACCAGTTCACCTGCGAGGCCGAGCCGCAATACCTGAGCGAACAGTCTTCTCCAGAAGAAGATGTGTACGCCTACGCCTACACCATCACCGTCACCAACACGGGCGAGGTGCCGGCGCAATTGATCTCGCGCCACTGGATCATCGAGGACGCTTCCGGGCACACCGAAGAGGTCAAGGGCTTGGGCGTGGTGGGCAATCAGCCCTTGCTGCGACCCGGTGAATCGTTCCAGTACACCAGCGGCACGCGCATGAAAACCCCCACGGGCCATATGCGCGGCAGCTTTTTCTGCGTGGCCGAAGACGGGGAGCGCTTCGAAGCCCCCGTGGCCTCGTTCGTCTTCGACATGCACCAACGGCCTGGCGGCGGCATCACGCTGCACTGAGCGGCCCCGCCACACCGCGCAACGGATTTTCAAAGGACTCTATGGATATCAGCGTGATGGAATTTCTGCCGGCTTGGCCGTTGGAGCTCAACACCTTGTTTTTTTTCGGTTTTCTGCTGTTTTGCGGCGCACTCGGGGGCTATCTGGCGCACCGCCTGCCCTGGATTCCCAGTATCACCGGCTTCATGCTGGTGGGCCTGATCGCCGGACCCAATGTGCTGGGCGTGTTCGGTTACGAATCGCTGGAGCGGGCCCGCATCGTGGTCGACATCGCGCTCGCCCTGATCCTGTACCGGCTGGGCTTGTCGCTGGACCTGAAAACCCTGCTGCACGACAAAGGCCTGCTGGCCGTGTCCCTGGTGGAAAGCGGGCTGACCTTTGGCGGCGTGTATTTCGCCCTGGTGTATTTCGGCATCGGTGAAGTACCGGCTGCGGTCATGGCCGCGATCGCCATCTCGTCTTCGCCCGCCGTGCTGCTGCACGTGTCGCACGAACTCGGCGCCGCAGGCATCACCACCAACCGCGCGCAGGCGCTGGTGGCGCTGAACAACGTGATCGCCTTTCTGGCGTTTGCCGCCATCCTGCCCACGCTGTACGGCCAGTCGCAGGCGCCCCTCACCACCATCATCGGTGCGCCCATTTACCAGTTGCTCGGCTCCACCCTGCTGGGCCTGGTGGCGGGCGCGGTGTTGCACCGCGTCGTGCGCATCACCAAAAACGCGCAACAGTATCTGCTGGCCCTGGTGGTCGGCGCCGTGACCATGACCCTGGGTCTGGCGCTGAGCTTCGGGCTTTCGGCCCTGTTTGCCCCTCTGGTGCTGGGCGTGGTGGTGCGCAGCTTCGAGAAGAAGGAACTGCTGGCCAACATGGCCTTCGGTCCGGCATTTGAGCTCTTCTTCGTGGCCTTGTTCGTGTACGCCGGCGCCAACCTGCACCTGAAAGAAATCGTGGCCTTCGCCCCGGCCGCCGGGGTCTTCGTGCTGGCCCGCACCCTGGCCAAATGGGTGGGCGTGTCGGCCACCGGCCTGCTGTCTGGCTGGCCCAGGCGCACCCACCTCAACGTGGGCTTCATGCTGCTGCCCATGGCCGGCATGGCCATCGGCCTGGCCAACAACACGGTGGCGCAGTTCCCACTGATGG
>NZ_JBFJMY010000253.1:0-6206 GCF_041633695.1 Hydrogenophaga sp. | reverse complement strand
GGCCTTTTGTCATCCGCCGCCTGGCTGCGCTCAAGATCGGCCAGCCGATCCGCGAGTACGCCATGCAGTCGCATCTGCAAAAGAGCGGCACACCCACCATGGGGGGCGTGCTGATCCTGTTCTCGATCGCGCTGTCCACGCTGCTGTGGTTCGATCTGGCCAACCGATTCGTCTGGATCGTGCTGCTGGTCACCCTGGGTTTTGGCGCCATCGGATGGGTGGACGACTGGCGCAAGGTGGTGCACAAAGACCCGGAAGGCATGCGTTCGCGCGAAAAATACCTCTGGCAGTCGGTGATCGGTCTCGTGGCCGCGTTTTACCTGGTGTTCAGCGTGTCCGAAACCAGCAACCTGCGGGTGCTGGAATTGTTTTTTGCCTGGGTCACCTCCGGCTTCACCGTGGATCTGCCACCGCAGGCGGGCTTGATGGTGCCCTTCTTCAAGGAAATCAACTACCCATTGGGCGTGTTCGGTTTTGTGGTCATGACCTATCTGGTCATCGTCGGCTCCAGCAACGCGGTGAACCTCACCGATGGGCTGGACGGCCTGGCCATCATGCCGGTGGTGATGGTGGGTTCGGCGCTGGGCGTGTTCGCTTACGTGACCGGTAGCGCCGTGTTCTCGCGCTACCTGCTGTTGCCCCATATTCCGGGCGCGGGTGAGTTGCTGATTTTTTGCGCCGCCATGGCCGGTTCGGGCCTGGCCTTTCTGTGGTTCAACACCCATCCGGCCCAGGTTTTCATGGGTGATGTGGGCGCCTTGGCGCTGGGCGGCGCGCTGGGCACCATCGCGGTCATCGTGCGGCAAGAAATCGTGCTCGCCATCATGGGCGGAATCTTCGTGGTCGAGGCGCTTTCGGTCATGGCGCAAGTCGGCTACTTCAAGTACACCAAACGCCGGTTTGGCCAGGGCCGCCGCCTGTTCCAGATGGCGCCGCTGCACCACCATTTCGAGAAAAAGGGTTGGAAAGAAACCCAGGTCGTGGTGCGCTTCTGGATCATCACCATGTTGTTGTGTCTGGTGGGTCTGTCGACCTTGAAACTCAGATGAACGCATTGCACAACCAACACGTACTCGTTCTGGGTCTCGGTTTGTCCGGTCTGGCGATGGCGCGTTGGTGCGCGCGCCAGGGCGCGCTGGTGACGGTGGCCGACACGCGCGAAACCCCGCCCCAGCTGGCGGCTTTGCAGCAGGCCTGTCCGAGCGCGGTGTTCGTGCCCGGTCCGTTCGAACAGGCTTTGCTGGAGCGCCAATCCTGGGCCTTGATCGCACGCAGCCCAGGTTTGTTGCCGAAGCAGCTCGGTGCGGTCTGGCCTTGGGCCGAGCAGAACCAAGTGCCGCTGTTGGGCGAACTCGATCTGTTCGCCCGCGCCTTGCAAGAGCTGTCGCAGCGCGAACACCTGCCGTATCGGCCCCAGGTGCTGGCCATCACCGGCACCAACGGAAAAACCACGGTGACCTCGCTCACCACCTTGTTGTTGCAGCGCTGTGGCGTGGCTGTGACCGTGGCAGGCAACATCGGCCCCAGCTTGCTCGACATGCTGGCGCAGGCGCTGGACGCTGAAACCGAGGCCAACCGCCTGGACGCCGAACAGCAAGCGGCCGAAGACACGGTCGCGGCGGCGTCAGTGCCCGAAACCCTGGCGGTGCCTCCCGAGGCGGTGCCAGCACCGCTGCACGAAGCCGCCGATGGCAGCGATGCCGTTGATGCTCCGCCTCCCGATCTGTTTGAAGAGGCTGAAGACGCCCCCGCGCAAAACGCCGAGGCGGATCTGGCGATGGATGCGGAGCCGACCGGAGAAGACGGGGACGAAGCCGATGCCGACGACGGTCTGGTCATGTTGGTGCCACCGCCGGTGGTGCCACCACAACCGCCGCACCTGCCCAAGGTCTGGGTGCTTGAACTGTCCAGCTTCCAGCTCGACGGTGTGGCCGGTGGCGCCTGGGACGCGGTGCCCACTGCCGCCACCGTGCTCAACATCAGCGAAGACCACCTCGACTGGCATGGCGGCATGCCCGCCTACATCCAGGCCAAGACCGCTGTCATGGGCACCGAGGCCTTGATGCTGCTCAACCGTGACGACCCCATGGTGATGGTCCTGCGGCCCCCCATGGTGACGGTGAAGATCGCGGGGCGCAACCGCAGCCAGCCGGCGCGCGTTTACGCCACCTTCGGCCTGGACGCCCCGACGCGCCCGGGCGACTGGGGCATCGAATCCGTCAATGGCATGGACTGGCTGGTGCGTGCCCTGGCACTCGACGAAACCCGCAAACGCGGCCGTGCGGCCGACACCGAAGAAGAGATTTATTTCCAGCGCCTGATGCCGGTGGATGCGCTGCGCATACGGGGCCGCCACAACGCGGCCAATGCGCTGGCCGCCCTGGCGCTGGCCACCTCGACCGGCGCCATGCTCGCGCCCATGCTGCACGGTTTGCGCGAGTACCGGGGCGAACCCCACCGCGTGGAGCCGGTGGTCATCGTCAATGGCGTGGAGTATTTCGACGACAGCAAAGGCACCAACGTGGGCGCCACGCTGGCCGCTGTGCAGGGCCTGGGCGCCGAGCGCCGTCTGGTGGTGATTCTGGGCGGCGATGGCAAGGGCCAGGACTTCGGTCCGCTGACCGCTGCGCTGGCGCGCCATGCGCGTGCCGTGGTGTTGATCGGTCGCGATGCGGGCCTGATCCGCCAGGCTGTGGCCGACTGCGGCGTGCCACTGCTTGACGCCGCCACCATGCCCGAGGCCGTGCGTGTGTCGGCCGCACAAGCCCTGCCGGGTGACGCGGTGCTGATGTCGCCCGCCTGTGCCAGCCTGGACATGTTCGACAACTACACCCACCGCGCCCGCGTGTTCGTGCAAGCGGTGGCCGAGCTGGCCAACGCAGCCGGTGTGCCCATGGAGGTGGCGCCATGATCGCCGCACTGCGCGCCAAACTGAGCGGCTGGCTGCCCTGGTTGATGGGTCTGGATCTGGCCGGTTCCCTGGCCGGCGGCAAGAGCGGCGACGACCTGCCGGTGCGCCTGTCCAACCGCACCTACGCCGGCTCGCGCAACGTGGCGGTGCGCGAACTCGGCTTTGACCAACCCCTGCTGTGGGTGGTGGTGGCCTTGCTGACCTGGGGCCTGGTGATGGTCTATTCCGCCTCCATCGCCCTGCCCGACAACCCGCGCTTTGCCAACTACGCCCACACGCATTTTGTGGTGCGGCATGGCACTTCCATGTTGATTGGCTTGTTGGTGTCCTTGATCGCCTTCCAGTTCCCGATGCGCACCTGGGAAAAGGCCGCACCCTGGCTGTTCGCCGCGGCCTTGCTGCTGCTGGTGCTGGTGCTGATTCCGTTCATCGGCAAAGGTGTGAACGGCGCCCGGCGCTGGATTTCCCTGGGCATCATGAATTTCCAGCCCTCCGAACTGGCCAAGCTGGCGGTGCTGCTGTATGCGGCCAACTACATGGTGCGCAAGATGGAAGTGAAAGAGCGCTTCTTTCGCGCCGTGGCACCCATGGCGGTGGCGCTGGCCGTGATCGGCATGCTGTTGCTGGCCGAACCCGACATGGGTGCTTTCATGGTGATCGTGGTGATCGCCATGGGCATTCTGTTTCTGGGCGGTGTCAATGCCCGCATGTTCTTCCTCATCGCCCTGGTGGTGGTGGGCGCTTTCGCGCTGATGGTAATGCTCAGCGAATGGCGGCGCGAACGCATCTTTGCCTACCTCGACCCCTGGAGCGAGCAGTACGCCCTGGGCAAGGGCTACCAGCTCTCGCACTCCTTGATCGCGTTCGGCCGCGGTGAAATTTTCGGCGTCGGCCTGGGTGGCAGTGTGGAAAAACTGCACTGGCTGCCAGAGGCGCACACCGACTTCTTGCTCGCCGTGATTGGCGAGGAGTTCGGCTTGGTCGGGGTTCTGATCCTGATCGGTCTGTTCCTCTGGTTGACCCGCCGCATCATGCACATTGGCCGCCAGGCGATTGCGCTGGACCAGGTGTTCTCCGGTCTGGTGGCGCAAGGCGTGGGCATCTGGGTGGGTTTCCAGGCCTTCATCAACATCGGCGTCAACCTGGGTGCACTGCCCACCAAAGGCCTGACCCTGCCGCTGATGAGCTACGGCGGCTCGGCGATTCTGCTCAACCTGGTGGCGCTGGCCATCGTGTTGCGGGTCGATTTTGAGAACCGCCAGATGATGAAGGGAGGCCGTTCGTGACGAACAAAGACCTCTCGACCGGCGCTCGCTTGCACACGGGCAGCCCCTGCGCGCTCGTCATGGCCGGTGGCACCGGTGGCCACATCTTTCCGGGTCTGGCGGTGGCCGAAGCCTTGCGCGAGCGCGGCTGGCGCGTGCATTGGCTGGGTGTGCCCGGCAACATGGAGAGCCGCCTCGTGCCGCCCCGGGGCTTTGCCTTCGAAGCGGTGGCCTTCGGTGGCGTCCGTGGCAAAGGCCTGCTCACGGTGGCGTTGTTGCCTTTGCGCCTGCTCAAAGCCTTTTGGCAGTCCTTGCAGGTGGTGCGCCGGGTCCGGCCCGATGTGCTGGTCGGCCTGGGCGGCTACATCACGTTTCCCGGCGGCATGATGGGCGTATTGCTCGGCAAACCGCTGGTCTTGCACGAACAGAACTCCGTGGCCGGCATGGCCAACAAGGTGCTGGCCGGTGTGGCCGACCGCGTTTTTTCGGCCTTCCCGAATGTGTTGAAAAAGGGCCAGTGGGTGGGCAATCCGTTGCGCGCCGAATTCCTGAACCAGCCAGCGCCGGAGCAACGCTTTGCCCAGCGCAGCGGCCCCTTGCGCCTGCTGGTGGTGGGTGGCAGCCTGGGCGCCAAGGTTTTGAACGACGTGGTGCCGCAAGCGCTGGCCTTGATTCCCAAAAACAACCGCCCGCAGGTGCTGCACCAGAGCGGCGAAAAACAGATCGATGCGCTGCGCGCGAACTACGCCGCCGCCGGGGTGATCGCCGAACTCACGCCTTTCATCCAGGACACGGCCCAGGCTTTTGCCGACGCCGACCTGGTGTTGTGCCGGGCCGGTGCCAGCACCGTGACCGAGATCGCCGCCGTGGGTGCGGCGTCCATGCTGGTGCCGTTTCCGCACGCGGTGGACGACCACCAGACCACGAACGCCCGCTTTCTGGTGGACGCGGGTGCCGCCTGGTTGCTGCCGCAAACCGAACTCACGCCAGCACGCCTGGCACAACAGCTGCAATCCGTGCAGCGCGAACAATTGATGAACATGGGAAGCAAGGCCAAAGCCATGCAGAAAACAGAAGCCGTGGCGGCGCTCGTGTCCGCCTGCGAAGCGCTGGCGAAAGTGGAGCCCGTATGAAGCACGCCATCCGCCACATCCATTTCGTCGGCATCGGTGGCGCCGGCATGAGCGGCATTGCCGAGGTCTTGCTGAACCAGGGCTACCGCATCTCGGGCAGCGATCTGAGCGACAGCAGCGCCACACGGCGGCTGGTGGCCATGGGCGCCGAGGTGTTTTTGGGCCACGACGCCCTGCACATCAACGGCGCAGACGCCATCGTCACTTCGACCGCCGTGAAAGCGGACAACCCCGAGGTGGTGGCCGCGCACGCCAAACTGATTCCGGTGGTGCCGCGCGCCATCATGCTGGCCGAGTTGATGCGCATGAAAAAGGGTGTGGCCATTGCCGGAACGCATGGCAAGACCACCACCACCAGCCTGGTGGCCAGTGTGCTGGCGGCGGCCAACATGGACCCGACCTTTGTGATCGGGGGCCGCCTGGAAAGCGCGGGCGCCAACGCCCAACTGGGTTCGGGTGAATACATCGTGGTTGAGGCCGACGAGTCCGACGCTTCGTTTTTGAACCTGCTGCCGGTGCTCTCGGTGGTGACCAACATCGACGCCGACCACATGGACACCTATGGCCACGACTTTGGCCGACTCAAGGCCGCGTTCGTGGAGTTCTTGCACCGCATGCCCTTTTACGGCGCAGCGGTGGTGTGCGTGGACAACGACGCCATCCGCGAGATCCTGCCCCAGATCGCACGCCCCATCACCACCTACGGCTTTGCCGAAGACGCCCAGGTCCGCGCGGTCAACGTGCGCGCCGTGGGTGCACAGATGCACTTCACCGTGCAGCGCAAGAACGGCGTGCAGCTGCCCGACCTGGACGTGGTGCTGAACCTGCCGGGTGAACACAACGTGTTGAACGCCTTGGCGGCCATTGGCATTGCGGTGGAGCTGGGCGTGGACGACG
>NZ_JBFJMY010000252.1:0-6211 GCF_041633695.1 Hydrogenophaga sp. | reverse complement strand
TGTATATTATGTAAATAATAAGATCGAAAACCCGGCACAACTGCGCGCAAAGGGTTCACCACTGAATGCCGTCCACCCGCACGGCAAGCTGCCTTTCATGCTCTTGCGGCGAATACGCACTCGCGCCGCCGCCGTGCAACGCCTGCGTAGGCGTCGCGACGGGTCGTACAGGCGCTTGGTGGAGTGTCCGCATGCACGCACTGGCCCGATTCATGCATCTGCAGTCTGGCTAATATGAGGGGAAACACCTGTTTGGCTACGCCCAAAAGGCACGGGCCCCACGCCTACAATGAGCCGCTTATATAGCCCTGGGCCTCCGCACCGGGCAAATTTTTTTGAAATCGAAGGACTGTGATGAAAACCCTGCTGTTCTCTTTGAGCTTGATTGCATCGGCTGCCCTGGTGGGTTGCGGTAAATCCGAACCTCCGGTGCCGGCCGCCCCCGCTGCTCCGGCCGAGCCCGCTGCAGCGGCTCCGGCTGCCCCGGCCGAATTGCCCGAACTCAAGGTTGCCATCGACCCCACTTACGAACCTTTCACCTTCAAGACCGCCGATGGCAAGCCCACCGGTTTTGATGTCGATATTGCTGAAGTGCTTTGCGCAGAAATCAAACGCAAATGCGTCTACGTCGAGCAGGTGTGGGACAGCATGATCCCCGGTCTGCAGGCCAAGAAGTACGACGTGATCGTCAGTTCCATGTCGATCACCGATGACCGCAAAAAGGTGGTGGATTTCACAGACAAGTACTACAACACGCCCAGCCGCATCGTTGTCAAAGCCGATACCGCCTTCACCGATCTGGCCTCGCTCAAAGGCAAGAGCATTGGCGTGCTCAAAGGCAGCACCCAAGAGAAATACGCCATGGGTGAGCTCAAGCCGGTTGGTGTGAAGGTGGTGCCATACGAAGCCCAGGACCAGGTCTATCTCGATATCAAATCGGGCCGCCTGGACGGTACCGTGGCCGATTCGGTGGAGGTCACCGGTGGTTTCCTCAGCAAGCCCGAAGGTCAGGGCTACGGTTTCGTTGGCCCATCGCTCAGCGACGTGAAGTACTACGGCTATGGCATAGGTATCGCCTTGCGCCAGGGTGAGACCGAGTTGCGCGACCAGCTCAATGCCGGCATCAAAGCCATTCGGGCCAACGGCACCTACGACACGGTGAGCAAGAAATACTTCGACTTCGACGTATACGGTGATTGACGGCTGACGTTTTGTCGGGCTACTTCGCATCCATCCTGCAGGGCGCCCTGCTCACCGTGGGCGTGTCACTGGCGGCCTTGGTGGTCTCGGTGGCGCTGGGCTTGCTCGGCGCCGCCGCCAAGCTGTCGGGGCGGCCGCTGCTGGTCACCCTGGCCACGGTGTACACCACCTTGGTGCGCGGCGTGCCCGAACTCGTCCTGATGCTGCTCATTTTTTACGGCGGCACGATCGGACTCAACAACCTGCTGGAATGGGCGGGCAGCGGTTCCAGTGTGGACATCAACCCGTTCTTTGCGGGGGTGCTCACCATCGGCTTCATCTACGGCGCCTACATGACCGAGACCTTTCGCGGCGCCATTTTGTCCATTCCCAAGGGCCAGATGGAGGCCGCCTGGGCGTTTGGTATGGGCAATGTACGCACTTTTCTGCGCATCACGGCGCCTCAAATGGTGCGCTACGCCCTGCCCGGTTTCACCAACAACTGGCTGGTGCTGATCAAGGCCACGGCTTTGATCAGCCTGATCGGCTTGCAAGAGATGACCTACCTGGCCAAACAGGCCAGCGCCGCGACCCGCGAACCGTTCACCTTCTTTCTGTTCGCGGCCGGTTTGTTCCTGCTCTACACCTCGATTTCTTTGTGGGCCTTGCGCTGGCTGGACCGGCGCTACAGCATGGGTGTCAAACGTGGGCGGGCTTGATCGTGGTCCACTCGCCCCGCTTCGGAGTTGCCTGATATGAAGTGGGGCATCATTTTCGAACCGGACACGCTGGCGCTTTACGGCCAGGGTGTGCTGACGACCTTGAGTCTGCTGGGCTCGTCCTTGCTGGTGGGCGCGGTCCTGGCGCTTTTTTTCGCGCTGGCACTCACCAGCTCCATCGCGCCACTGCGTGCGGTGGTGGCGGCCTATACCTTCGTGATCCGGGGCACCCCGCTGCTGATTCAGGTTTACCTGATCTATTACGGGTTGGCGCAGCTGGAGTGGGTCCAGTCGCGGTGGGACGACGTCTGGCCCTGGACGCACTTCAAAGAACCCTTTTTCTGCGCCCTGCTGGCCTTCAGTCTGAACACGGCGGGCTACACCGCCGAAATGCTGGCCGGCGCGATCCGGGAAACCGCCGCCGGTGAAATCGAGGCCGCGCAGTCCATGGGCATGAGCCGGGGTATGGCTTTGCGGCGCATCGTGTTGCCCAGCGCGCTGCGCCGCACCCTGCCGGCTTACAGCAACGAGGTGGTGATGATGCTGCACAGCACCAGCTTGGCCAGCACCGTGCCGGCCATGCTCGATATCACCGCCGCTGCCAGCCGCATCTATTCCGACTACTACCTGCCGTTCGAGGCCTATATTTTTGCGGCGGCCATTTACCTCACCATCACCTTCAGCCTGGTGGGTGCTTTTAAGTTGACCGAACGCCGTTTCCTGGCCCACCTGGCGCCGCGCGGGCACTGATTCCATGGCTTCATCAACCGTCCATGCGTCCCCGGTCCAGCGCCTTGAGCACCCGCTGCTGGGCGCCAGCCTGGGCAGCCAGAAAACCCTGGTGAGCTTTCACTATGGGCGTCCGGATGCACGACCCAAGGTCTATATCCAGGCCAGTCTGCACGCCGACGAACTGCCGGGCATGCTGGTCTGCCACCACTTGCGCCAGCACTTGGAGCAAGCAGCGTTGGCGGGGCGCCTGTCAGGCCAAGTGGTTCTGGTACCGGTGGCCAACCCGCTCGGTTTAGCCCAACGCTTGAACCACAAGGCCCTGGGCCGCTTCGAGTTCGACACTGGCGAAAACTTCAACCGCCACTACCCGGATCTGGTGCAAGCGGTGTGGCCTGCCGTACAAGGCCACCTGGGCGCAGACGCGCAAGCGAACGTGGCGGCGGTGCGCCAAGCTGCGACCGCTTGGTTGAACAGCTGGCAGCCCACCTCCGAATTGGAGAGCCTGCGCCGAGAATTGCTGCTGCTGGCCCACGACGCCGATCGGGTGCTGGATTTGCACTGTGACGCCCAAGCCGCGCTCCACCTGTACACCGAAGAAGCCTGCTGGCCCGCCATCGAACCGCTGGCCCGGCTGCTGGGTTGCCAGGCTGTGCTTCTGGCCAAAGATTCGGGTGGTGGACCGTTTGACGAACGCCTCTCCGGCCTGTGGTGGCAGCTCAAAGAAAAGTTGGAATCGGCTGGCGAAGACTGGCCGCTACCGCAGGCTTGCGCCAGCACCACGGTGGAGCTGCGGGGAGAAGCCGAGGTGTCGCATGCCTTGGCGCAACAAGACGCCCAGGCCATCTGGCGCTACCTGGAACATATGGGTGTGTTGACCAGAGACGAGCCGACGGCATCGCGCGCCCTGCCTGCCCTGCCCTGTGCTGCCACGCCACTGGCCGGTTCGCAAACCCTGCGCACAACCTTGCCGGGGGTGCTGGTCTTTCTGGCCCGGCCGGGCGAGCGCGTGCGCCGTGGCGACGTGGTGGCCGAGGTCATCGATCCGAGTGCGCCAGCCGCATCGCGGGTGCACCGCGTGCTGGCCGAAGTGGACGGTATGTTGTACGCGACCGTGCGCGAACGCTACGTATGTGCGGGCGGCGAGATCGGCAAAATTGCCGGCGCCACCCCGTTTCGCACCGGCGATCTGCTGGGCGCATGAGCGCTGCAGCAGCGCCCAGCCTTCTATTCTGAAAAGATGCCATGACCGCAGAAAAACCCGCCACCGAAAGCGCATCGTCCGTGCTGCTGCAGGTGGAAAACATCCACAAACGGTTCGGCTCAAACGAAGTGCTCAAAGGGGTTTCGCTGCAGGCGCGCGCTGGCGACGTGATCAGCCTCATTGGCAGTTCGGGATCGGGCAAAAGCACGCTGCTGCGCTGCATCAACCTGCTGGAAAAACCCAATACAGGCCGCATCGTGCTGGCGGGCGAAGAGTTGCAACTCAAGGCCGATCGCCATGGTGAATTGCAGGCGGTGAACGCCGCGCAGTTGCAGCGCCTGCGCACGCGGCTGGCCATGGTGTTCCAGCATTTCAATTTGTGGGCGCACATGACGGTGCTGCAAAACATCATCGAAGCGCCGGTGCATGTGCTGGGCATACCAAGGGATCAAGCGGTGGAAACAGCGCGTCGCTACCTGGAGCGGGTCGGTCTGCGCGATGTGGAGGATCGCTATCCTTCGCACATGAGCGGCGGGCAGCAGCAACGCGTAGCGATCGCTCGGGCCTTGGCGGTGGAGCCCGAGGTGATGCTGTTCGACGAGCCCACCAGCGCGCTCGACCCCGAACTGGTGGGTGAAGTGCTGCGCGTGATGAAGCTGCTGGCCGAAGAAGGCCGCACCATGCTGGTGGTGACCCACGAAATGGGTTTTGCCCGCGAGGTGTCTTCGCACCTCATCTTCCTGCACAAGGGCTGTATCGAGGAACAAGGCGTGCCGGCCGAAGTGTTGGCGCACCCCAAAAGCGAACGCCTGGCTCAGTTTCTTTCCGGCAATCTGAAGTAGCGCCTGCCGCGTCGGCGGCGCCAATGCCGCTGCGGTCAGGGCCTGAGTTCCAGCGTCGATACCCACTCTGTGGGCTGCATCTGAAGCGCGCGGTATTGCACCTTGGCCCAGGTCGGGCTCATGTCGCGGTAGCGGCTGGAAAACACGTGGCCGCTTTGGCCAGTCTGGTAGATGAAGCGCGAATTCTCCAAGTCGGACAGGTCGTACAGCGCGCGCAGGCTGGCCGCATGCCGGTTCGCAAAAGGCGCGTCGGCCTTGTCCAGATGGTATTGCCCCACGTTGAGGGTGAACGGGTCTCCGCCGGTGGGGACGCGCACCTCGAACCACGGGGCCAGAGCCGCCACGCTGCTGAACGGCCGGTGCACCGAGATCGCCGGGTGCGCCTCGCCCCAGCGCCAGGCCGCCACGTCGGTGCCGTAGGCCGCTTGCAAGCGGTCGAGCGCGCGCGCCAGGGCCTGCGCGCTGGCCTGGGCGCAGCCGGTTGGTCCACACCAGCTGGCGTCATCGCGCTCCAGAATGCCTTCCACCGCGTTGCGAAACAGGCGTTTGCCATACAGCGCCACGAACCGTGCCCGCCCCAGTTTGGCGCCGAGCACGCCACGGGTGAACTCGTCGATCCAGGCGGTGTAGATCAGGGGGGCGGCCTGGTCGGCACGCATGTCGCCATTGAAGCCTTCCAGGCTCTTTTGAGCCGCCGCTGCCAGGGGGTGGCTGGACTGGGTTTTCAGAAGGTAGGGCAAGAGGCGCAGCGTGGCCCGGGATGCCTGGTCGCCCTGCATGGCCTGAAAAGACGGCAAGCTGTGCTTGGGCGTCTGGGCCAACAGCTCGGTGATGCGTTCCATGCGGTAAGGCGGTGCCCAGTCCTGGGTGATGAAATGCGGGTAGTCGGCGCTGTGGACGCGTTGGTTGGCTGTGGCGATCCAGCCTTGCTCTCCGTTGTCTTGCGGCGTGGCGTCGAACGGCAACCAGCCACTCCAGTCGTAGCGGGCGTCCCAGCCGGGCGCGGGTGCGATGCCACGGATGTCGTTGACGGGTGATCGCACCGGGATCTTGCCCACCGCCTTGAACGCGATGCGACCGCTGCTGTCGGCCATGACGGCGTTTTGCATCGGCGAATGGAAATGCCGAAAAGCCTCCAGCAGTTCGTCGATAGACCCGGCGCGGTTGGCGCGCAAGGTGGCGATCACGTTCTGGTTGTCGGCTTCCAGCGCCGACCAACGCAGCGCCAGCGCATAGCGGTCGGTGTCGATCACTTCGCCATAACGCGCCTGTGCGTCGCTGATCACAGGCCCATGCCGGGTGCTGCGCAAACTGCGAACCACGTCGGCCTGCCCCTTTACCCGGAAGGTCTCGGTGCGTTGCTCGAACGATGCCCATGCCGATGTGCCGTTGGGTGACGGAACACGGTACTCGGCGGGGTTGTCCGGGTTGATCTGCTCCAGATACAGGTCTTGCACGTCTGGTCCGGTGTTGGTGAAACCCCAGGCCACGCGGGCGGTGCGCCCCAAGACCACGAACGGTGCCCCGGGCAGCGTCGC
>NZ_JBFJMY010000251.1:0-6215 GCF_041633695.1 Hydrogenophaga sp. | reverse complement strand
TTGGCTTGTGCCAGCAAAGTCTCGGCGTCGCTGACCTCGAACTTGCCCGGGCCTTCGATGTTCAGGCTCTTGACCACACCGTCCTGGATCAGCATCGAGTAGCGGTTGCTGCGCAAGCCCAGGCCCTTCCCCGTCAGATCCAGCGTCAAACCCGTGGCCTTGGCGAACTCGGCGTCGCCGTCGCCCAACATGCGCACCTTGTCGCCGGTCTTTTGGTCACGCGCCCATGCGCCCATCACGAACGCGTCGTTCACGCTGACACACCAGATTTCGTCGACCCCGGCGGCTTTGAACTCGGCGTGTTTCTCCACAAAACCGGGCACATGCTTGGCCGAACAGGTGGGTGTGAAAGCGCCCGGCAAAGCAAACAAGGCGATCGTCTTGCCCGCCGTCACCACCTGGGTCTCGACGGGGTTGGGGCCGATGCTGCAACCATTGCCTTCAACTTCGCTGTACTCCATCAATTTGACAGCTGGAACCTTGTCGCCTACTTTGATCATGAAAAATCCTCTTTAAGTGTTGGCCCGCAAGCCGTTGGGTGACACCCTGCTCATCAGGGTTGAAAACAAGCGCAAAAAACAAAAAAGCGACCTACATTGTCGGTCGCTTTTTTGGGTTGCGCCGGAGGGCGCAACAACAGGCTTACACCAGTGCGGCTTTTTGCACCAGGCGCGTGGCCACCCAATTTTTGGTCTTGGACAGTGGACGGCTTTCGGTGATTTCAATCAGGTCACCCAGTTTGAATTCGCCGTTTTCGTCGTGCGCATGGTATTTGCTCGACTTGCCCACGATCTTGTTGTAGAGCGCGTGCTTCACGCGGCGCTCCACCAAGACCGTCACGGTCTTGAGACGCTTGTCGCTGACCACCTTGCCAACCAAGGTGCGCTTGAGGGATGTTTTAGCTTCCGTCATGGTTCCGCTCCTTATTTGTCGGCAGCCGCTGCACGCTGCTTCTCGACCAGAATGGTCTTGGCACGTGCAATCGCGCGGCGGGTATCACCGAGCGTGGCATTGTTGTTGAGTTGTTGCGTGGCTTTTTGCATGCGCAGGCCGAAATGGGCCTTTTGCAGCGATTTCACTTCGGCTTCGAGGCCGGCCACGTCTTTCTGGCGCAATTCAGTTGTTTTCATATGCATGTTCTCCTGAATCACTGACCCAGCAAGCGCGCAACGAACGTGGTGCGCAACGGAAGTTTGGCGGCGGCAAGCTTGAAGGCTTCACGGGCCAACTCTTCGGGCACGCCCACGATTTCGTAGAGCACTTTACCCGGCTGAATTTCAGCCACGTAGTACTCAACAGAACCCTTGCCGTTGCCCATACGGACTTCGGCAGGTTTGTTCGAAATCGGCTTGTCCGGGAACACGCGGATCCAGATACGGCCGCCACGCTTGACGTGACGCGAAATGGCACGGCGTGCCGATTCAATCTGACGAGCTGTCAGACGACCGCGGTCGGTGGACTTCAGACCGAAGTCACCGAACGCCACGGTATTGCCGGTGGTGGCAATGCCCGTGTTGCGGCCTTTTTGCTCTTTACGGTACTTGCGACGAGCAGGTTGCAACATGTTTATTCTCCTTTGCCGTCCGCAGCTGCAGATGCGGGCGCGGCGTCTTTGCGTACGCGCTTAACGGCTGGTTTGGTTTCGGTGTCGGTCGCTTCGGCAGGCTTGTCGCTGCCATCGGCAGGCGCGGCATTGCCACCGGTGGGGCGGCGCACAGCGGCACGTGCGGCTGGGCCGGCGGGACGCTCACGACGCGGGCCACGTGGGCGACGCTCTTCTTCTGGACGGGGCGTGTCGGCGGCCAAAGGTCCGTCGTTGCGACCCAGGTTGTCACCCTTGTAGACCCAGACCTTGACACCGATGATGCCGTAGGTGGTCTTGGCTTCCGAGGTGCCGTAGTCGATGTCGGCGCGCAAGGTGTGGAGCGGCACGCGGCCTTCGCGGTACCACTCGCAACGTGCGATCTCGATACCGTTCAGACGACCGGACGACATGATCTTGATGCCCTGGGCACCCAGACGCATGGCGTTTTGCATCGCGCGCTTCATGGCGCGGCGGAACATGATCCGCTTCTCCAACTGCTGCGTGATGCTGTCGGCGATCAGCTTGGCATCGATTTCGGGCTTGCGCACTTCTTCGATGTTGACCGCAACCGGCACGCCCAACTTGGCGGCCAATTCCTTCTTCAGCTTCTCGATGTCCTCGCCCTTCTTGCCGATCACCACGCCCGGACGAGCCGAGTAAATGGTGATGCGTGCGTTCTTGGCAGGGCGCTCGATCACGACGCGCGAAACGGCGGCGTTCTTCAGCTTGCCCTTGAGGTACTCGCGCACCTTGATGTCTTCGGCGAGCATGCCGGCGAAGTCACGGTTGCTGGCGTACCAGCGGCTGGCCCAGTTGCGGGAAATCGCAAGGCGAAACCCGGTCGGGTTGATTTTCTGTCCCATATCCTGTGACCTCTTCAGTTGCCAACTGTCACATAAATGTGGCAGGTGGGCTTGCTGATACGGTTGCCGCGGCCTTTGGCGCGTGCAGAGAAACGCTTGAGCGTCGTGCCTTGTTCCACGTAGATTGTTTTGACAAACAATTCGTCGATGTCGGCGCCGTCGTTGTGTTCGGCGTTGGCGATGGCAGAGTCAAGGGCTTTCTTGACGATGCCGGCGGCTTTCTTCTGCGTGAAGGCCAGGATGTTGAGAGCCTGGTCGACCTTCTTGCCACGAATCAGGTCGGCGACCAGTCGGCCTTTGTCCACCGACAAGCGCACGCCGCGAACGACAGAGCGGGTTTCTGTACTCATGGTAGATCCTTACTTCTTCGCTTTTTTGTCAGCCGGATGGCCTTTGAACGTACGCGTCAGCGAGAACTCGCCGAGCTTGTGTCCAACCATCTGATCGGTGATGTAAACAGGCACGTGCTGCTTGCCGTTGTGAACGGCGATGGTCAGACCGATGAAATCGGGCAGAACCATGGAGCGACGCGACCAGGTCTTGACGGGTTTTTTGTCCTTGATGGACTGCGCCTTCTCCACCTTGGCCATCAGATGATGGTCAACGAAAGGGCCTTTTTTCAGTGAACGACTCATTTTGTCAGCCCTTTACTTTTTGCGACGCGAGACGATCATCGACTGCGTGCGGCGGTTGTTGCGGGTGCGGTAGCCCTTGGTCAGGTTGCCCCATGGATCCACTGGTGCACGGCCTTCGCCGGTCTTGCCTTCGCCGCCACCGTGTGGGTGATCGACGGGGTTCATGGCAGTACCACGCACGGTTGGGCGGATACCCATGTGACGCTTGACACCGGCTTTACCCAGTTGACGCAGGCTGTGTTCCTGGTTGGACACTTCACCAATGGTGGCGCGGCAATCCACGTGGATCTTGCGCACTTCACCCGAGCGCATACGCACCTGGGCGTAAATGCCTTCGCGGGCCAGCAGCACAGCAGAAGCGCCGGCGGAGCGGGCGATTTGGGCGCCTTTACCGATCTGGAGCTCGATGCAGTGGATGGTGGAACCCACAGGGATGTTGCGGATGGGCAGCGTATTGCCGACGCGGATCGGAGACTCCGAACCGGACATCAGGGTCGCGCCCACTTCTACGTTGCGCGGCGCAATGATGTAGCGGCGCTCACCATCTGCGTAGCACACCAGTGCAATGTGTGCCGTGCGGTTTGGGTCGTATTCGATACGCTCGACCTTGGCCGGGATACCGTCCTTGTTGCGACGGAAATCGACCACACGGTAGTGGTGCTTGTGACCACCGCCTTTGTGGCGGGTGGTGATGTGACCGTTGTTGTTGCGGCCGGCTTTCTGGAACTGGGGTTCCAGCAGCGGCGCAAAACCTTCACCTTTGTGCAGGTGGTCACGCGTCACCTTCACCATGCCGCGACGGCCTGGTGAGGTGGGTTTCATTTTGATGACTGCCATGATTAAGCCTCCCCACCGAAGTTCAGCTCTTGACCCGGCATCAGGGTCACATAAGCTTTACGGACATGGTCGCGGCGACCAATGGTCTTGCCGAAACGCTTGGCTTTGCCCTTTTGGTTGAGCACAGCCACGCCCTTGACCTGCACCTTGAACATCAGTTCAACGGCGGCTTTGATCTCGGGCTTGGATGCGTCGCGCAACACCTTGAACAGCACCGCGTTGGTCTGCTCGGCAACCTGGGTGGCCTTTTCGGACACGATCGGTGCCACGAGCACCTGCATCAAGCGGCCTTCGTCGTATTTTGTGACGTTCATGCGAACATCTCCTTCAACTGCTCGATGGCTGCCTTCGTGACAATCACCTTCTTGTAGTGCACCAGCGACACCGGATCGGCGTAACGCGGTTCAACCACCAGAATGTTTGGCAGATTGCGCGATGCCAGGTACAGGTTCTCGTCCACTTCTTCAGCGATCACCAGGACCGACTGCAGATTCATGGCTTTGAACTTGTCAGCGAGCTGCTTGGTCTTGGGCGAATCCACTTTCATGGAATCGACCACGGACAAACGGCCTTCACGCACCAGTTGCGAGAAGATGGACGCCATGCCGGCGCGGTACATCTTCTTGTTCAGCTTCTGGGTGAAGTTTTCATCGGGGCTGTTCGGGAAAATCCGACCGCCCCCACGCCACAGCGGAGAAGACGTCATACCGGCGCGGGCGCGGCCCGTGCCTTTTTGCTTGAACGGCTTCTTGGTCGAGTGCTTGACCATTTGGCGGTCTTTTTGCGCACGCGTACCCTGGCGGGCATTGGCCTGATAGGCCACCACCAGTTGGTGGATCAGCGATTCGTTGTAATCGCGACCAAACACGGTTTCGGGCACGTCCACATTGGACGAAGCCAGACCTTGGTCGTTCAGGAGTTCAACTTGCATCAGTTTGCTCCTTTGGCCTTGATGGCGGGACGAACGGTTACGAAACCGCCCTTGGAACCCGGCACAGCGCCTTTGATCATCAACAGTTGACGCGCTTCGTCCACGCGGACAACGTCCAGATTTTGGGTGGTGACGGTCTCGTCGCCCATGTGGCCGGTCATGCGCTTGCCCGGAAACACGCGGCCCGGATCCTGCGCCATACCGATAGAGCCAGGCACATTGTGCGAGCGGCTGTTACCGTGCGACGCGCGTTGCGAACGCATGTTGTGGCGCTTGATGGTGCCGGCGAAACCTTTACCGATGGAGGTTCCCTGCACGTCGACCTTTTGGCCAACCGCAAACACCACGTTGGCGGGCACCACAGCACCCATGGGGTACTGAGCAGCCACGTCCGAGGCGACACGGAATTCCTGGATGATTTCACCCGCTTCGACACCGGCCTTGGCCAGGTGGCCTGCAGCAGGCTTGGTGACGCGGGAAGCGCGGCGGGCACCAAAGGTGACCTGCAACGCATCGTAGCCATCGTTGGCCAGCGTTTTGACTTGTGTCACACGGTTGTTGGACACGTCGACCACCGTCACAGGGATTGAATCCCCTTCGTCGGTGAACAGGCGCATCATGCCTACCTTGCGACCCAACAACCCGAGGGAGTTGCTAAGACTCATTGTTTTCTCCGTTCCCGACTGCAATTGGCCGGGGCTGATGATGCACCGAGAGCCCCAAGAGGCTTCGGTGCGTTTAATTGGTGCAACACAAAGCCGCACCGGCAAAAATCAAACCTTCTCCGGCCAATAGTCGGAAAAGCCTGCCAGTATAACCGACTGGCTTGGGCTGCGCAAGCCCGAAGGGACTTTCACCCCTCCTGGCCGACGATCCCTCTTACTGCAACTTGATTTCGACGTCCACGCCAGCTGGCAAGTCCAGCTTCATCAACGCGTCCACCGTTTTATCGGTGGGGTCGACGATGTCCATCAGGCGCTGGTGGGTGCGGATCTCGAGTTGGTCGCGGCTGGTCTTGTTGACGTGTGGCGAACGCAGAATGTCGAAGCGCTTCATGCGGGTCGGCAGAGGCACGGGGCCTTTGACAATGGCACCGGTGCGCTTGGCGGTTTCCACGATTTCGGCAGCCGAGGTGTCGATCAGTTTGTAGTCGAACGCCTTGAGGCGGATACGGATTTTTTGCTTGGCGGACATGGTAATTCCTGTGTTTGTTCAATCGGTTGAGGGGCGGCCCATGAAGAACCGCCGCTCAAACAAATTGGATTTACGCGATGATCTTGGCCACGACACCGGCGCCGACGGTACGACCGCCCTCGCGGATGGCGAAACGCAGACCTTCTTCCATGGCGATGGGGTTGATCAGC
>NZ_JBFJMY010000250.1:0-6218 GCF_041633695.1 Hydrogenophaga sp. | reverse complement strand
TCGGACCCCACCGCCCAAGTCATCCACGATTGTTTCGATCACGACGGCAAGCTGGTGCCGTATGCGGTGCGCAGTGTGCTGCGCCGGGTGTGTGAGCTGTACACGGCCGACGGTCTGGAGCCGGTGGTCGCGCCCGAGCTCGAGTTTTACCTGACGGCCCGCAACACCGACCCGAACACGCCGCTGAAGACGCCGATCGGGCGCAGCGGCCGCGCCGAAACCTCGCGCCAGGCCTACAGCATCGATGCGGTGAACGAGTTCGACCCGCTGTTCGAAGAGATTTACGACTACTGCGAGAAGATGAACCTGAACGTGGACACGCTGATCCACGAAGTGGGTGCCGGCCAGATGGAGATCAACTTCTTCCACGCCGATCCGCTGGGGCTGGCCGACGAGGTGTTCTTCTTCAAGCGCACGGTGCGCGAAGCGGCCATGCGCCACGACATGTACGCCACCTTCATGGCCAAACCGATTGCCGGTGAGCCGGGCAGTGCGATGCACATCCATCAGAGCATTCTGAACATGAGCACCGGCAACAACATCTTCAGCAACGAAGACGGCACCGCGTCCGACGCCTTCTACCACTACATCGGTGGCCTGCAGCGCTACGTGCCGTCGGCCATGGTGCTGGTGGCGCCCTATGTGAACAGCTACCGCCGCCTCTCGCGCAACACGGCCGCGCCGATCAACATCGAATGGGGCCACGACAACCGCACCGTGGGCATTCGCTCGCCCATTGCCACACCACAGGCGCGCCGCGTGGAAAACCGGGTCATCGGTGCCGACGCCAACCCCTACATCGCCATGGCCATGACGCTGGCCTGCGGCTACCTGGGCATGAAGAACAAGCTCCAGCCCAAGCCCGAAATGAAGGGCGACGCCTACCTGGCGCCGTATTCCTTGCCGCGCAGTCTGGGCGAGGCGCTGGACTGGCTGCGCAAGGAAACCGATCTGCACGAGATCCTGGGCAAAGAGTTCATCACGGTTTACACCGAGATCAAAGAACTGGAGTTCGACGAATTCATGAAGGTGATTTCGCCATGGGAACGTGAACATCTGTTGCTGCACGTTTAACCCCCCGCGCCGCGCTGCGCGCGTCACCCCCCAGGGGGCAACGCTGGCGGCCCGGCAGAGCCGGTTCCGCGGCGTTCTGGAACAACCCCCTCGCATCTGAAAAGTGAGCCTGCCATATGAACACATCCAACATCATCGCCCCGCCAGCCCTGGTGAAGCGCGACCAGAAGCACGACACCAAGGCCATTCAGAAGCTGGACAGCGCGCACTACTTCCACCCCTTCACCGATCTGGGCGACTCGGCGCAGCACGGCTCGCGCGTGATCACGCGGGCTGACAACATCTATGTCTGGGATTCCGAGGGCAACAAGATCCTCGACGCGATGAGCGGGCTGTGGTGTGTGAACGCGGGTTATGGGCGCAAGGAACTGGCCGATGCCGCCTACCAGCAGATGATGACGCTGCCCTTCTACAACAGCTTCTTCCAGACCACCAATGTGCCTGCCGTGCAACTGGCGGCCAAGCTGTCGTCTTTGGCGCCTTCGGTGGACGGTCGCAAGTTCGACCACGTATTTTTTTCCAGCAGCGGCTCCGAGAGCAACGACACCAATGTGCGCATGGTGCGCCGCTACTGGGATTTGCTGGAGCAGCCGCAGCGCAAAATCATCATCAGCCGCCAGAACGCCTACCACGGCAGCACCATGGCGGGTGCTTCGCTGGGCGGCATGAGCGGCATGCACGCCCAGGGCGATCTGCCGATTCCGAACATCGCCCACATCGAACAGCCGTACTACTTTGAGAATGGCCAGCCCGGCGAAAGCAAGGCCGACTTTGGGCTGCGCGCCGCGCGCTGGCTGGAAGAGAAGATCCTGGAACTGGGTGCCGACAAGGTCGCCGCCTTCATCGCCGAGCCGGTGCAAGGCGCTGGCGGCGTGATCGTGCCGCCCGACACCTACTGGCCCGAGATCCAGCGCATCGTCGACAAGTACGGCATCTTGCTGATCTCCGACGAAGTGATTTACGCCTTTGGCCGCCTGGGTCACTGGTTCGCCTACGAAAAATACGGCTACAAGCCCGACCTGGTGACGTTTGCCAAGGCCGTGACCAGCGGCTACATACCCCTGGGCGGTGTGATGGTGGGCGACCGCGTGGCCAAGGTGCTGATTGAAAAGGGCGGCGAGTTCAACCACGGCTACACCTACAGCGGCCACCCGGTGGCCTGCGCGGTGGCCTTGGCCAACCTCGAGCTGATGGAGCGCGAGAACCTGCCCGGGCGGGTGAAGGACGATATCGGGCCCTACCTGGCCGAGCGCTTCGAGGAACTCGATGCCCACCCCCTGGTGGGTCTGGCCGAGACGGTGGGTTTTTCGGCCGGCCTGGTGCTGGTGAAGAACAAGGCGACCCAGGAAATGTTCGACCCCGCTCTGGGCGTGGGCATGATGTGCCGCAACCATTGTTTCAACAACGGATTGATCATGCGCGCCGTGGGCGACCGCATGATCATCGCGCCGCCGCTGGTGATGACGCGCGCCCAGATCGACGACATGATGGTGCTGATCCGGCGCTGCCTGGACGCGACGCTGGACGATCTGCGTGCGGATGGCAAGCTGGCCTGAACCGATTCTTTGTTACAGTGTTCCGTGCCCCGAGATGGGGATAAAGTTGGTCTGTAATTTGCTTGTCAACACGACGCGCACCACAGCCAATTCCCTTCCGTCAACTGCTGGGTCTCGACCCACCACCCTGGAGAGTTGCTCACCATGAAAAAACAAGTCCTGGCCCTGGCCATTGCCGCCATGCTGCTGGCCGCTTGCGGCAAAAAAGAAGAACCGGTTGTGGCCGTGCCCGCTCCGGTTGCCGAAGCGCCCGCAGCGGCCCCCGCCGCACCGGTGAACACCGAAGAGAAGGTGCTCAACATCTACAACTGGGCCGACTACATTCCCGAGGGCATGATCGCCGCCTTCGAGCAAGAGAGCGGCATCAAGGTGAACTACAACACCTTCGAGAACAACGAGGCGCTGCACGCCAAGCTGGTGGCCGGCAATTCGGGCTACGACATCGTGGTGCCCACCGCCGGGTTTGCCAAGAAGCAGATCGAGGGCGATCTGTACCAGGCCATCGACCCGAGCAAGATCCCCAACTACAAGAACCTGAACCCCGATTTCATGGCCAAGATCGCGGGCGTGGACCCCGAGAACAAGCACCTGGTGCCTTGGGCCTGGGGCTTCACCACGGTGGGCATCAACAAGGGCAAGGTTGAAAAGGCGTTGGGCGACATGCCCATGCCCGAGAACGCCTGGGACCTGGTGTTCGACCCCAAGTATTCGAGCAAGCTGAAGTCTTGCGGCATCGCCTACCTCGACTCGCCCAGCGAGATCCTGCCCATCGCCTTGCACTACGTGGGCAAGCCGCCCTACAGCAGCGACCCGGCCGATTTCAAACTGGCTGGCGACATGCTGGGCAAGGTGCGCAAGGACATCCGCCTGTTCTCCAGCACCATGATCGACGACATCGCCGGTGGCAAGGCCTGCGCCTTCGTGGGCTGGTCGGGTGACATCAACATCGCCGCCGACCGCGTGAAAGAAAACGGCTCCAAAGACGTGATCGTGCCGCTGCTGCCCACCGGCGGTGGCCTGGTGTTCATCGACACCATGGCGATCCCGAAAGACGCGGCGCACCCGAACAACGCCCATTTGTTCATGGACTTCTACCTGCGTGCCGAGAACGCCGCTTCCATGGCCAACGAGATGAACTACCCCACCGGCAACGTCGCCGCACTCGATCTCATCAAGCCCGAAATCAAGGGCAACAGCACCATCTTCCTCGACGCCGAGAACACCGCCCGGCTCATCCCCACCGGTGGCTTTACCAACGAGGTCAGCGGCGTGCTGAACGACACCTACAACGCTTTCAAACGCGGTAAATAAGTCAAGTCTGTTGCACCAGACATGGGGCTGTTCGTACACCAGGTATGAACAGCCCTTTTTCATGGGATTGCACAATCAGGAGTCGCCATGGCATCAGCCCCCCACTGTGATTTGAAATACGAACCCGATTTCCTCGTGACCGAAAAGCTGGTCAAACGCTTCGACGAAGCGGTGGCGGTGGACGAGGTCACGCTCTCCATTGGCAAGGGCGAAATCTTCGCTTTGCTGGGCAGCTCGGGCTGTGGCAAGTCCACCTTGCTGCGCATGCTGGCCGGGTTCGAAAAGCCGACCTCGGGGCGCATCTTGCTCGGGGGCCAGGACGTGGCCGGTTTTCCACCCTACGACCGGCCCATGAACATGATGTTCCAGTCGTACGCGCTGTTCCCCCACCTCGACATCTGGGAGAACGTGGCCTTTGGCCTCAAGCGCGAAGGCCTGCCCAAGGCCGAGATCCAGCAGCGGGTGGGCGAGATGCTCGATCTGGTGCAACTGGGTGTGTACGCCAAGCGCAAGCCGCACCAGCTCTCGGGCGGCCAGCAGCAGCGCGTGGCCCTGGCACGCAGCCTGGCCAAGCGGCCCAAGTTGCTGCTGCTCGACGAACCCCTGGGCGCGCTGGACAAGAAGCTGCGCGAACAGACGCAATTCGAGTTGGTCAACATCATCGAAAAAGTGGGTGTGACCTGCGTGATGGTGACGCACGACCAGGAAGAGGCCATGACCATGGCGAGCCGCATCGCCATCATGAGCAAAGGGCGCGTGTTGCAGGTGGCCAGCCCCGAGGAGGTGTACGAACACCCGGCCAACCGTTTTGTGGCCGACTTCATCGGCAACGTGAACATTTTTGAAGGCAAGCTCAGCGTGGACGAGGTGGACCGGTGCGCGGCCGTGACGGCCATCGGGGAAATCCACGTGGGCCACGGCGTGAGCGGCACGGTGAATATGCCGGTGGCGATCGCGGTGCGGCCCGAGAAGCTAGAGATCGCCAAGCAGCGCCCGGCGGTGCACCACAACCTGTTCACAGGCAAGGTGAAAGAGATCGCCTACTTCGGTTCGTACAACACCTACATCGTGCAGGCCAGCGATGGCAGCCGCGTCAAGATCACCGAGGCCAACACCTCGCGCGAGGAAGTGTCCAACATCACCTGGGAAGACGAGGTGTTTTTCTGGTGGCACGACAGCGCCGGGATTGTGCTGAGGGATTGAAATGGCTCTCCCCACGCCGCTTCGCGTCACCCCCCAAGGGGCAATGCCTGCAGCCCGTCCTGAGCTTGACGAAGGGCGGTTCCTCCGCATCCTGGACTGAAGACATCTTTTTCGGCCTCGCCTCTCTGCCTATCTCTCTGGAGACCACTGATGGCTATCTCGTCTCTCCCCATGCCCGGCAAGCGCTTCGTCATTGGCGTGCCCTACCTCTGGCTGTTCGTCTTTTTCTTTCTGCCCTTCCTGATCCTGCTCTACATCAGCTTTGTGGACATGGGCGGCGACATCATTCCGTTCAAGCCGATCTGGGATGCCGACACCGGCGTGCTCAAGCTCAAGTACGAGAACTACTGGTCCATCTTCCGCAACGCCGAAACCGGCGTGCTGTTCAAGACCATTTATGTCGAGGCCTACGTCCGGTCCATCTGGTACGCGCTGTGCACGGCGGTGCTGTGCCTGCTGGTGGGCTACCCGTTTGCCTACTTCATCGCGCGCTCGCCCGCCTCGGTGCGGCCGGCCTTGTTGATGATGGTGATGCTGCCGTTCTGGACCTCGTTTTTGCTGCGGGTCTACGCCTGGAAGGGCATTCTGGCCGACCAGGGCGTGTTCAACCGCTTGCTGATGGCGCTGGGCATCATCCAGGAACCCATACTCATGCTCTACACCGACGTGTCGATGTTGGTGGGCATGACCTATGTCTACCTGCCCTTCATGGTGCTGCCGCTGTACGCCAACTTGGTGAAGATGGACTTTCGCTTGCTGGAGGCCGCTTACGACCTGGGCACCACACCGTTCAAGGCGTTCTGGCTGGTGACGGTGCCGCTGTCCAAGGCCGGCATCATCGCCGGCTTCATGCTGGTCTTCATTCCCTGCGTGGGCGAATTCGTCATTCCCTCGTTGCTGGGCGGACCCGAAAACATGATGATCGGCCGCGTGGTGTGGGACGAGATGTTCACCGCCAACGACTGGCCCAAGTCCACCGCGCTGGCGGTGGTGATGATCGGTTTGATCATCGTGCCGCTGGCGATTTATTACCACTACACGGCGGAGGAGAAATGACCCCCCCGCCGCGCTGCG
>NZ_JBFJMY010000249.1:0-6237 GCF_041633695.1 Hydrogenophaga sp. | reverse complement strand
GCCCACACCCGAAGACGTGTTGCTGCTGCGCGAAATCCGAGACAACCTGCGCAAATAAGCGCCCAACGCCCTATTTGGACCAAGCCACTGCCCGAACAGGCAGTGGCTTTTTCACGTCTGCAGCAGACCGTCCGCCGCGTCCACGGCCGCCAGCAGGCTGGCCGCACTGGCCACGCCCTGCCCGGCAATGCCGAACGCCGTGCCATGGTCGGGGCTGGTTCGAACGAAGGGCAATCCCAGGGTGGTGTTCACGCCGTGCTCCAGCCCCAGCAGCTTGACCGGTATCAGGCCCTGGTCGTGGTACATCGCGACCACCACGTCAAACTCTCCTTGCCTGGCCCGCATGAAAACGGTATCGGGTGCGTGCGGGCCACTGACCAGCATGCCCTCGCGCGCGGCCTGCTCCAAAGCGGGTGCAATGCTGTCGATTTCTTCGCGCCCGAACAGCCCGCCCTCCCCAGCATGCGGGTTAAGACCCGCTACCGCGATGCGGGGGCGCTCCCATCCACCCAGGCGGAAATGTGCGGTCAGGATGCGCAGCGTCGACAAGACGCCTTCCCGTGTCACGGCATCCAGCGCCTGTCGAAGCGACACGTGGATGCTCACCAGCACCGTGCGCAGGCCCGGCGCGCTGAGCATCATGCGCACCGGCAAGGCATCCACCGACACACCCAGGTGCGCGGCGGCCAGTGCCTGCAGGTATTCCGTGTGCCCGGGGTGGCCGATACCCGCTGCCGCCAGCGCTTCCTTGTGGATGGGCGCGGTCACCACCGCACGGGCCTGACCCGCCAGTGCAGTCTGGGCGGCCAAACGGATGCAATCGGCGGCCGCTTGGCCGGCTTGCGCGCTCACCTGCCCCATGGGCACCAAACCATCCAATGCACAGGCTTGCAACACCGCCACATGCCCCGCTGGCAGTTGACCCAGCTGGGCCAGCCGCTGGATCGGTGACAGCGTCAAAGACGCGGCTCCCGCAATGGAGGCCGCCGCGCAGACGTCGAGCGCTTGCTGCAAAGCGTTCAGGTCGCCGATCACCACCGCATCTTGTCGCAAATGGGGCCGTTCGAGAAAGGCCTTGATCACGATCTCCGGCCCGATGCCGGCCGGATCGCCCATGGTCAACAGCAAGGGTTTGCGCTGCCCGGTCGGCTGGGCATGGACGGACGAAGCGGGATTTGCAGACGACATGGTGGCGCCGGGTCAGGCCGGGTTGTCGATGTCGATGAACAGGTGCTGCAAGCCCAGGTCGGCCGCCACCCGTGCACCCACAGCCTGCGCACCATAGCGCTCCGACGCGTGGTGCCCGCAGGCGATGTAGGCCACACCGCACTCGCGCGCATAGTGCGCCTGGGGCTCGGAAATTTCACCGGTGATGAACACATCAGCACCCGCGGCGATGGCGGCTTCAAAATAACTTTGTGCGCCACCGGTGCACAAGGCCACACGTTCGATCGCCCGGTCCGGCTCGGCCACCAGCGTCACCGAACGCCCCAGTGTCTGCTCGACATGGCGGGCCAGCTCTGCCGCCGAGCCCGAACGCCGTTCGCCCAACAGCCCCAGAGACTGCTCCCCAAAGCGCCCCGCCTCACCGGCCAGGCGCTCCACGCCCAGGCGTTGGGCCAGCTGAGCGTTGTTGCCCAGCTCGGGATGTGCGTCCAGCGGCAGGTGGTAGGAATACAGATTGATGTCGTGCGCCAGCAGGCGGGACAGGCGCTGCTTCATCCAGCCGGTCACCCGACCGTCCTGTCCGCGCCAGAACAGGCCGTGGTGCACCAGGATGGCGTCGGCACCGGCGGCAATCGCCGCGTCGATGAGCGCCAGACTCGCGGTCACGCCCGACACCAGACGGGTGACTTCGCCGCATCCCTCGACCTGCAAGCCGTTGGGCCCATAGTCGCGAAACTGTTCGGGTTGCAGCAAACCGTCCAGTGCGCCCAGCAAGGCCTGGCGGGTGACCGGGGAAGAGGTGTTCATGGGCGTGGGGTGGTTCAAAATCTTGGGCGCGACCGCACAACACGAAGCGCGCAGGCCAGCGGCCCAGCCAGCTATTTTGACAGCCCGCGCCCGCCCGCCGCCAGTTGACGCCCCCAACGTCGGTGGGAGGGCGCGAAGCGCGCAAGGCGTTTCACTTCGGTACGGACTCCGATTCGTCCATCTTGCGTTGAAAGAAGCGGTAAAACCAGACCGCCATGAACGCCATGAACGCGAGGCCCGCCACACTGAACAGACCGTAATCGGTCGAAAACAAATCCACAAGGGCTTTCATACGGCGCTCCAGACAAGATACACATCGGGCGTTCATTGCACGCCACCCAGGCGCAAGCGGCATTGACCTGCATCAAGCGCCGTGAAGTCGTGAAAAGCGCGGGCATATGCGGGACAATGGTTGCCACTTGGCGGGTGGCATACCCGCATTTCGGGCGTTTGAGCCCTTTTGACCTGATCCGACATGAAACGACTCTGGCTTTTGTTTGCCCAAACCGTCACCCTGCTGCTGGCCGGCTTCTTCGTGGTCGCCACGCTCAAGCCCCAGTGGCTGGACCGCAAGCCGGTCCTGTCGTCCGTGGTGCCGGTGTTTGAGAGCGCATCCAGCTCGTCTTCCCAAGCCAGCAACGGTGTTCGCGGTTTCAGCGGCGCGGCCCGCGCGGCCTCGCCAGCGGTGGTCAGCATCAACACCAGCAAGGCCGCAGAAAACGCCGCCCAGAGCGAAGACCCCTGGTTTCGCTTCTTCTTCGGTGACCAGGGCCAGGCCCAACCCCAGACCGGCCTGGGCTCGGGCGTGATCGTCAGCCCTGCGGGCTACATTCTGACCAACAACCACGTGGTCGAAGAGGCGGACGAGATCGAGGTCATCCTCAACGACGGGCGCAAAAGCGTGGCCAAAGTCATCGGTACCGACCCCGAAACCGACCTGGCCATCCTCAAGATCGAACTCACCGACCTGCCCGTCATCACCCTGGGCAATTCCGACGATTTGTTGATTGGCGACCAGGTACTGGCCATTGGCAACCCGTTTGGCGTTGGCCAGACCGTGACCGGTGGCATCGTCAGCGCGCTGGGACGCACCCAGCTCGGCATCAACACCTTCGAGAACTTCATCCAGACCGACGCCGCCATCAACCCGGGCAACTCTGGCGGGGCGCTGGTGGACGTGAACGGTCACCTGATGGGGATCAACACCGCGATCTACTCCCGCTCGGGCGGCTCCATGGGCATCGGATTCGCCATTCCCACCTCCACCGCACGCAGCGTGATGGAGTCCATCGTCCGCGACGGTCAGGTCACGCGTGGCTGGATCGGCGTGGAGCCACAGGAGCTCAGCAAGGAGTTGGCCGAAAGTTTTGGTGTGCCGCTGGGCACGGGAGTGATCATCACCGGGGTGCTGCAAAACGGTCCAGCCGCCCAGGCCGGCATCCGTCCGGGCGACGTGATCACCACCGTGGCGGGACGCAGCGTGTCCACGGTGGCCCAGCTGCTTTCAGCGGTGGCGGCGCTTGCGCCCGGCACCCCCGCCACGCTGGAGCTGATCCGCCGGGACGGCAAACAACAGGTGGACGTGACGCCCGGCAAGCGCAATTTGCAGCGCCCAACGCCTGCGCGCTAGGCCCGGACCGGCTCAGTCACCGGTTTCGTCTTTGTCTGCGTCGGCCTTATCGGCGTCGGCTTTGTCGGCGCCCTTCACAAACCACGTGGCGCCCAGGATTCCCAGCTCATAGAGCAGGCACATGGGCACAGCCAGGGCGAGTTGCGAAATCACATCGGGCGGCGTGACGACCGCTGCGATGACGAAAGCGACCACGATGAAGTAGCCGCGAAACTGCTTGAGTTTCTCGACCGTGACCATGTTGAAGCGGACCAGCAAGACCACCACGATGGGCACCTGGAAAGCCAGGCCAAAAGCCAGATACAGCGACAGAATCGCCTCCACGTACGACGCGATGTCGGGCGTGGCCGCCACACTGGCGGGCGTGAATTTCTGGATGAAGCCGAACATCTTGTCCAGCACAAAAAACTGCACAAAGCCAATGCCAGCGTAGGCCAGGCTGCTGCCCAACACAATCAAGGGCACGGCGAAGCGCTTCTCGTGGCTGTAGAGGCCGGGCGCGACAAACGACCACAACTGGTACATCCAGACCGGCAGCGACATCAGCAGGGCCGCCATGGCCAACACCTTGATCGGCACAAAAAACGGGGAGAACACGTCCACCGCGATCAGCTTGGCGTCTGGCGGCATGTGCGCCCGGATCGGCACGGCAATCAGGTCGATCAGGCCACTGGGACCCGGCCAGTAGGCCAGAAACGCCATGCAAATGCCCAGCGCCACCATGCCGTACAGCAAGCGGTCGCGCAACTCCTTGAGATGCTGGACAAAAGGCTGCTCGGTACCGGCGAGTTCGTCGGTCGTATCTTTGTTGTCGGACATCAGCGGGGAGCAGAGGAGGAACGGGGACGGAAACGGGCCACACGGGCCGCTCCGGATTGGGTACGGGTGCGCACACCGGTGCGTGCCTTGTACCACTGGGGCATGGCTGCCTGCTTGATGCGCCAGTTCTTTTTCGGGTGCTTGTACACCGGGCTCAGTGAAGAACCGATGGAGCCCAGCGCATCGTCACCGCCATAGGACGACGAAGCGCCGTCGAGTTCGGCGGTGGCCTCGGACCAGGATTTTTCAAAGTCTTTGGTGCTGCTTTGCACCGACGCGCCCACATCGCGTGCGGCGGTCTCCACCTCGTCCTTCATCTTCTAGAGCTCTTCCAGCTCCATAGAACGGCCCACCTCGGCCTTCACGTCGGCCACGTAGCGCTGCGCCTTGCCCAGCAAGGCGCCCACGGTGCGGGCCACGCGCGGCAATTTCTCCGGACCGATGACGATCAGCGCCACCGCTCCGATGAGGGCGAGTTTGGAAATGCCCAGATCTATCATGTGTCGGCCATCCTGTGGGCAGTGTCGGGCTCGGGGTCGGGCCTCGGATAGGGACCGCGCCCCCAGTAGAGGTCGCCGCTATCCCGCGAATCAGCTCTTTTGTTTGGCTTCGACGTCGATCGTGTTCTTGTCGGCGTGGGTGTCTTGCGTGACCTTGGCGGTGGCCGTCTTGCTGGCCTCGGCCGTCTCTTCTGCGGGCTGACCGCCCTCTTTGATGCCGTCTTTGAAACCTTTGACCGCACCGCCGAGATCGGAACCGATGTTTTTCAGCTTCTTGGTGCCAAAAACCATCACCACGATCAACAGCACGATCAACCAGTGCCAGATTGAGAACGAACCCATGTGTATCTCCAAACGTGAATGTTGTGAGCAGACTGCTCTTGGTGGGATTCTAAGCCTGCAACAGAGTTCACCCCGTGCTCAGGTCAAAACCCGCGACAGACCGTGCCGCGCCCGGGACCAGATCAACCCTTGAGCCAAGGGCGCGGCCCGCCCATCACGTGCATGTGCAGGTGGTGCACCTCTTGTCCGCCTTCGGTGCCGGTGTTGCACACCATGCGAAAACCGCCATCGGGATACGGCTTGCAGCCCAGCTCCATGGCCAGTCGCGGCGCCAGCACCATCATGCGCCCCATGAGGCGCTCGTGCTCGGGACCGATCTGGGCCATGGATGGAATGTGTTGCTTGGGCACGAGCAGAAAGTGCACCGGCGCCCAGGGGTGGATGTCGTGAAACGCAAACCACTCATCGTCCTCGTAGACCTTTTTGCTGGGAATCTGGCCGGCGATGATTTTGCAGAAGATGCAATCGGGATCGTGAGCGTTCATGGTGGGTGGCAATTAGGGCCTGTTCACACTATTTTTCCAAGTGCGAAAGAGGTGAAAACAGCGCCAATCTAGGCGCGCGACGACGGCCAGACTGGCTGTCTGGCCTAGGAGTGCAACAACGAGTGGCGCTGTTTTCACCCCTTTCCCTTCGGGTTGCGGCCAAAAAGGCCATGCGCGGCGTTGCAAAGCCTGGCCGGGGGGGGAAATCCCGGCTGCCCCATCGGTTGTATGTGGCGCCTTGCGCATGGCCTTTTTGATCCGCAACGCATCTTGGAAAAATAGTGTGAACAGGCCCTAGATCACTTGCTGTCGTTGTTTGCCCAGCGGGCCCGCGCTCAGTGTCATCACATCACCGCGCTTGAGGAACACCGGCGTCGGCTTCGCGCCCAGGCCGACGCCTTCTGGCGTTCCGGTGATCACCACGTCGCCCGGCAGCAGCGTCATGAACTGGCTGAGGTAGGACACGATCTCGGCAACCGGGAAGATC
>NZ_JBFJMY010000248.1:0-6242 GCF_041633695.1 Hydrogenophaga sp. | reverse complement strand
CCAGATCACCATGGGCGGCAAAGACGCCGACAACATGACCTACACCATGGTCGACGGCAACAAGGTCACGTCCACCGGTACCTTCAAATTTGGGTCGTGCATTATCGAAATCCCGACTGGCCAGCCCTACGCAGGTTCGTACACCATCAACAACTGTTCCGTCAGTTTGGCCTTAAAAGGCAAGGCCCTGACGGTTGGTGGTCCATTCAAAAGCGAATACGTGTGGTCGGTTGCCAACTGGCAATCGGTATCCTTCTTCCCCAGCTACGAAGGTCTGAGCATTGATGCATCAGGCAACGTCACTTATTCCAGCCAGTTCTACGGCAATTCCATATCCATTTCGCTAGGAACGGTGTCTGTGATAGCCGCGACCGGCGCCACCGGAGGCAACTGATTCCCCGGCATCGGAAAAAGAAAAATACCCGCTTCGGCGGGTATTTTTTCGCCTTCATGCTGCGAAATCCCTGCGAGGCGAAGCTTGAAACTTCGCCATGTTGGCCTGCGCCAGACCAGCAGCACGGAATGCCATACAACAGACCATCGCATTGCAGCTCGCGTGCGCCCATGAAAACACCTGGGCAGGGCAAGGATAATCACCGTGCCTAGCTTTCATCCCTGCGCACCCGCGTGCGTTATCGACCCGAAACACCATGCTCCTGGCCCATTTTTACCCCTACATCAAACACGCCCACATAGGCCTTGCAATCACCAGCGGCGCCTTGTTCGCGCTGCGCGGGCTGGGTGTGCTGGCTGGCTTGCAATGGCCCATGCGCACCGGCATGCGCCAACTGAGCATGGGCATCGACACGCTGTTGTTGCTGGCCGCCTTGCTGCTGCTCGCCGTGCTGCATCTCAACCCCTTTGCAACGCCCTGGCTGCTGGCCAAACTGGGGTTGCTCGTGGCCTACATCGTGCTCGGCAGTTTCGCGCTCAAACGCGCCAAATCCTGGCCGGGTCGCGCGCTGGCCTATGCCGCCGCCTTGCTGTGTTTTGCGGCCATCTACAGCATCGCGCGGCAGCACAATCCCTTGGCTTTTTTGAGCTGGTTTTAACTGCTCGGCTTGGGTTCACGGGCCAAGACCACGCGGCCGAAAAAAAGCCCCGCAGTGCGGGGCTTTTTGCTGGTCACCGGGTGTTCAACCCATGTGCAATCCGCCGTTGACCGAGAAGTCGGCACCGGTGGCGTAGCCGCCTTCTTCGCTGGCCAGCCAGGCGATGATGGAAGCGATTTCGCTGGGCTTGCCCAGGCGCTTCACCGGCACCGTGGCCACGATCTTTTCCAGCACATCGGGACGGATGGCGTTGACCATGTCGGTGCCGATGTAGCCTGGGCTCACGGTGTTGACCGTCACACCTTTGGTCGCCATCTCCTGGGCCAATGCCATGGAGAAGCCGTGCATACCGGCTTTGGCGGCCGAGTAGTTGGTTTGACCCGCCTGGCCTTTTTCGCCGTTGACCGACGAGATGTTGATGATGCGGCCCCAACCCTTTTCCACCATGTCGGGCACGACCTGCTTGGTCACGTTGAACATGGAGTTCAGGTTGGTTTCGATCACGCTGGACCAATCCTCGCGCGACATCTTCAGGAACATGCGGTCTTTGGTGATGCCGGCGTTGTTCACCAGCACGTCGATCATGCCGTGCTCGGCCTTGGTCTTGGTGAAGGCCTCTACTGTGGAATCCCAGTCACCCACGTTGCCGACCGAGGCGTAGAAGTCGTAACCCAGTGCCTTTTGTTCGTCCAGCCACTTTTTGAAATCGCGGGTGGGTCCGCATCCGGCGATGACCTTGAACCCTTCTTTGTGCAGGCGTTGGCAGATGGCGGTTCCGATGCCACCCATGCCGCCTGTGACGTACGCTACTTTTTGACTCATGATGTGCTCCTCTGTTGGGGCCGTTGTTCGGCCCATTGGTATTCAAGAAATAGCGGTTGTGCGGCCAAAACAAACCTCCGTTTCAAGGCCTGTCCATTTAACCGCGAAATCAGCGTTCGATGGCGAGGGAAACCCCCATGCCGCCACCAATGCACAGCGCGGCCAGGCCCTTCTTCGCATCGCGGCGCTGCATTTCGTGCAGCAGCGTCACCAAGATGCGGCAGCCGGACGCACCAATCGGGTGACCGATGGCAATCGCACCGCCGTTGACGTTGACCTTGGCCGGATCGATGTCCAGCGCCCGGTTCACCGCACAGGCTTGCGCGGCAAAAGCTTCGTTGAGTTCGAACAAATCCACGTCCGAAGCTTTCCAGCCTGCACGCTCCAGTGCCTTGCGCGAAGCCGGCACGGGGCCCATGCCCATGGTGGCGGGGTCGAGTCCGCTGGTGCCAAAGGACACGATGCGGGCCAGCGGCTTCAAGCCCAGCGCGGCGGCCTTCTTGGCGCTCATCACCATCACGGCGGCGGCGCCGTCGTTGATGCCACTGGCGTTACCGGCGGTCACGCTGCCTTCTTTGTCGAAGGCCGGACGCAGACCGGCCAGCGCTTCGGCGTTGGATTTTTTGTTGATGAACTCGTCCGCATCGAACAGCACCGGATCGCCCTTGCGCTGGGGAATCGACACCGGCACGATTTCGTCCTTGAACTTGCCGGCTTCTTGCGCGGCGGCGGCCTTTTGCTGACTACCCAGCGCCAGGGCGTCCTGCATCTCGCGCGTGATGCCGTGCTCTTTGGCCACGTTCTCGGCGGTGATGCCCATGTGGTACTGGTTGTACACGTCCCACAGGCCGTCGACGATCATGGTGTCGACCATCTTCCAGTCGCCCATGCGTTGACCATCGCGGCTGGAAGGCAACACGTGCGGGCTTGCGCTCATGTTTTCCTGGCCACCGGCGATCACGATTTCGCTGTCGCCCCAGGCCACGGCCTGCGCTGCCAGCATCACGGCCTTGAGGCCGGAGCCGCACACGGCATTGATGGTCAGTGCCGGTGTTTCCTTGGCCACACCGGCCTTCATCATGGCTTGACGGGCGGGGTTTTGCCCCACGCCGGCTGCCAGCACCTGGCCCATGATGACTTCGCCCACGGCGTCGGCGGGCAGGCCGCTGCGCTCCAGCAAAGCCTTGATGACGATAGAGCCCAGCTGCGTGGCCGGGGTCTTGGCGAGCGAGCCGCCGAACTTGCCGACCGCAGTGCGGGCCGCTGACACGATGACGATATCTTCCATTTCAAGTCTCCTCTTCAAAAATCAAAAATGACGTTCTGGGCCAGTCCTGGGGTCTACCATGCCACGGCGCCGATGAAGGCCGCATGACATGGCGCAAGACCTCAGGCCTTGGCTTTCACATAGCGGCCGGGCGCCGGTTCGATGACCGGGTACTGCTTGCCTTTGCCCACGTTTTTCGGTGCAGCAATTTGCTTGCCAGCCAGCGCCTTGAGCCAGTCCGACCAGTCGGTCCACCAACTGCCCGGATGTTCGGTGGCGCTTTCCACCCATTTTTCAGACGTTGCCGGGAACTTGCCCGCTGGGCCGATCCAGTGGCTGCGCTTGTTCTTGGTCGCCGGGTTGATCACACCGGCGATGTGGCCAGAGGCCCCCATCACAAAGCGCTTCTTGCCCGGGAAAATCTGCGTGCTGGCATACGCGCCGCCGATCGGCACGATATGGTCTTCGCGCGAACCGTAGATGTAGACCGGCAACTTGACCTGGCGGAAATCGATCTTCTCGCCACACACGGTGACGGCACCCGGTTGCACCAGTTTGTTCTCCAGGTACATGTTGCGCAGGTACCAGGCGTAGTAAGGGCCCGGCAGGTTCGTGCTGTCGCTGTTCCAGTACAGCAGATCGAAGGGCGGCGGCGTTTCGCCCTTGAGGTAGTTACCCACCACGTAATTCCAGACCAGGTCGTTGGGGCGCAGAAAGCTGAAGGTGGTGCCCAGATCGCGCCCCGACATGATGCCGCCCTGGGCAAACTGCATTTCGCGCAGCTTCACCGAGGATTCGTCGATGAAGATGTCCAGAATGCCGGTATCGGAAAAATCCAGCAAGGTGGTCAGGAAGGTGGCGCTGTGCACCGGCTCTTCGCCGCGCGCGGCCAGCACCGCCAAAGCCGTGCCCAGCATGGTGCCGCCGACGCAGAAACCCAGCGCGTTGATGGTGTCGGCACCGGTGATGTCCTGCGTGACCGCAATCGCACGGATCACCGCGTCTTCGATGTAGTTGTCCCAGGTTTTGTGCGCCAGCGACTCATCGGGGTTGCGCCAGCTGACCACAAAGGTGCGGTGCCCTTGCGCCACCGCGTAGCGGATGAGCGAGTTTTCGGGCTGCAGATCCAGGATGTAGAACTTGTTGATGCAAGGTGGCACCAGCAGGAACGGCCGTTCATAGACCTTGGCCGTCAGCGGCTTGTATTCGATCAGCTGGAACAAGTCGTTTTCGAACACCACCGAACCTTCGGTGGTGGCCACGTTCTTGCCCACCTCGAACACGCTCTCGTCGGTCATCGACACGTGGCCTTGCTTCATGTCGTGCAGCAGATTGGCCACGCCCTTGGCGATGCTCTCGCCCTTGGTGTCCAGCGCCATTTTCTGGGCTTCGGCATTGAACGCCAGAAAATTGCTCGGCGCGCTGGCGTCTATCCACTGCTGCACCGCAAAGCGCACCCGGGTGCGGGTCTTGGCATCGCCCTGCACCGCATCGGCCAAGGCCATCAGGGTGCGGGCATTGAGCAGGTAGACCGCAGCGGTAAAGGCCGCCATCGGGTTGCTGGCCCAGGCCTCCGAGGCGAAGCGGCGGTCACCGACCGGTTTCACCTCCCCGCCCGGCGTCCACAGACCGGCTGCATCTTTCAGGTACTGGTCGCGGATCTCGGCCAACTGGGCGGGGTCGAAACTGACCGGATGCCCGGCTGCCTGGTTGAACATGTCGCCCATGCCGGCCAAACCCGGCATGGCACCGGGCAAGCCGAAGGCGGGGCTGGCCGCATTGGGTGGCAAAAACGCCTTGAAGGCGGCCCAGGGGTCGGACGCATCGGGTGCAGGGCTTGGGGCGCTTGCGGCGGCCCCTGGCATAGACTGGGCCAGCTGCGTCCATTGGGCCACCAGGTTTTGCTGGAACGATCGGGCCGATTCCAGCCAGTCTTGTGGCGAGGTGGGTTCTTGTTTCATCTTGTCTCCAAAGCGGTTAGCGCCGACTTATTATCTTCGCTGCCGGGAAAATATCGGGTTTTCCCTAGTATTGATAGATCGGCTTCCAGGAAGCTGACAAAACCCCATGGGTTCAAGGAGCTGCGGTGTATCTGGTGGTGATTGGTTGGTTGTATGTGGTGTTGATGATGTCGGTGGCCGAGGCCACCAACACAACGGGCACCGTCCTGGGAGCCATTGTGACCTTTTTTCTTTACGGTCTGTTCCCGGTGGCACTGGTGGTTTACCTGATGCGCTCGCCGCAAAGGCGAAAAGCCATCCGCGCCCGGGAAGCCGCTGAAGTCGCCAAAGTGGCGCAACAGGCCATGGACGCGGCCGCGACCTCAACCGAGCCAGATGCAGGCGGCCATGCGACCGGTGCTGCCCAGCCGGAGGGCGTCGCGCCGGTGCGAGAAAAACCTTGAGGGCGTGGAGACGGTGCACCAGCGGCTGGAGCCGTCGTTGCCAAACACCCGATCCAGCCCCATGGCGGCCAAGCGGAGTCGGGCCAGCGCAGGCAGGTTCGCCAGGTACTTCTGCGCCCCAGTCTCGGCGGCGGGCTGGATTCGCGTAAAACACCGATCGGCTTCAGGCCGGTGGCGCACAAAAGCCTCGCGTACCTCGACCCCCACCTCGAACGCGTCCGGACCAATGCACGGCCCCAGCCAGACCAGGGTTTGCGCGGCTACCTGATGCAACGACCCGGCTCCGGTTTGCGATTGCACCGCCTGGGCAAAGGCCTGGAACACGGTTTCCAGCACGCCAGCCCCCGACGCGGCGGCCGGACCCGAACCCGCCAAGCCGCGCCAACCCGCATGGGCCGCGCCCACCACGGCTCCGCTGCGATGCGCAAACAGAACCGGCAGGCAATCGGCCACCATGATGGTGCAGGCCAGCCCCGGTGCGCTGGCCACGCAGGCGTCGGCCACCGAAGCGTCCACGGTGTCGGCCGACAGCTGCAGCACCTCGGTCCCGTGCACCTGGCTCAGAAACACCGGGCGCGCGCCCAAGCACTCGGCCAACTGCGCCCGGTTCGCGCCCACGGCCAGCGCCTCGTCGCGCACATGGTCGCCCAGGTTGAAGCTGTCGAACGGCGGCACCGACACGCCGCCCTGGCGCGTG
>NZ_JBFJMY010000247.1:0-6251 GCF_041633695.1 Hydrogenophaga sp. | reverse complement strand
CCCCGAGGGGGTTGACCTTGCTCGGGGGCGGCCCTTCGCTGCGGTCGCCTTCCCCCACGCTCCGCCGCTGCGCGGGTCGCTGCCCCCCGAGGGGGTTGACCTTGCTCGGGGCGGCCCTTCGCTGCGGTCACCTTCCCCCACGCTCCGCCGCTGCGCGGGTGGCCCACGCTCGGTGACCATGCCCCACAATCCCGGGCATGGACTTCAAGCCCCTCATCACCCTGCTGGCCATCGTCAACCCTTTGGCGATTGTTCCGTTCTTCATCCACTACACACAAGGATTCAGTGGCAAGCAACGGCGCCGCACGGTATGGGTGGCGGCCTTCAGCGCGTTTGCGGTGATCGCCACCTGCGCCCTCATCGGTTTGCAGATTCTGGAATTTTTCGGCATCTCGCTGGCGAGCTTCCAGGTCGGTGGCGGCTTGCTGCTGTTGTCGTCCGCGCTGTCCATGCTCAATGCCCAGCCCGCCGAATCCAAGGTCACGCCGGGCGAGGTGGAAGACGCGGCGGCGCGCGCCTCCATTGCCGTGGTGCCGCTCACCATCCCGCTGCTCACCGGCCCGGCCACCATGTCCACGGTGGTGATTTATGCCGACCAGGCCAAGACCTTTCTCCAGCACGCGGCGCTGGTGGGTTACGGCGTGGTGATCGCGCTGGCCACCGCCATCTGTTTCACCCTGGCCCAGCCCATCTCGCGCTTTCTCGGGCAGACCGGCATCAACGTGATGACACGGCTGATGGGCCTGATCCTGGCAGCGCTGGCGGTGGAGGTGATGGCCACTGGCCTGATTCAGTTGTTCCCGGCCTTGGGGCGCTGACGGCGGCGGATTTCGCGCCGCCGGGTGCGGACGCTTATTTCACCTTGGCGATTTCGGCGCGGAACTCCGCCAGCACGGTGCGCGCGTTCTTCAAGCCCTTGGCTTCGGCAGCGGCCACCCATTTGTCTTCCAGCGCGGCCTGCTTGTGCTTGACCTCGCTGATGAAAGCTTCGCTGGCGGGCTGGCGGGTCACGCCGGTTTTTTGCTGGATCTCGCGCGAAGCGGCGTCGACCCGGTCCCAACCCTGACCGAACAGGCGCGCCGCCGCTTCGCCCGACACCTTGTCCACGGCGGCTTTCTCTTCGGGCTTGAGGGCTTTGTATTTGGCCTCGTTCATCATGAAGACGAAGCTGGTGTTGTAGAGGCCACCGGGGAAGGTGGTGGCGTACTTCACCATGCTCAAGCGCATGGATTGCAGCGACTCGTCGGGGAAGAAGGTGCCGTCCATGACGCCGGTGGACAAGAGTTCAAACGAGTCGGTGGCGGGTTTGAGCGTGGTGTTCCAGCCCATGACCTTGGCGAGTTCGTTGATGTTGCCGCCGCCGATGCGGAACTTCAGCTTGGCCACGTCGGCCGCCGAGGCCACCGGCTCTTTCACCGTGAAGATGATGCCCGGCCCGTGTGTGAACACCGCCAGCACTTTCACACCCCGGTGCTCGCCCAGGGGCGCAAAGTATTTGCTGTAAATGCGCTGGTAGGCCACCGATGTGGTGGTGGAGCTGTCGCCTAGAAACGGGAACTCCGCGACCTGGGTGTTGATGAAGCGTCCGGGGGTGTAGCCATCGACCGTGAAGGACACATCGGCCAGGCCGTCGCGCACGGCGTCGAAGGTGCCGGGCGGGGCCGATACCGCTTTGGGCAAGATGTTGCACTTCACACTGCCCTGGGTTTCTTTCTCGACCGCGTCGCACCAGTCTTTCTGGGCCACGCTGGCGGCATGGGTCTGGGGCAGCCAGGTAGACACCGAGAGCACGGTTTGCGCCTGCGCAAACGAGGCACTGGCGAGCGCGGTGACGAGGGTGGTCTGTGCCAGACGGCGTGAAAACGTGTGCATGGAAGGTCTCCTGGTTTTAGGTGGCGCTGGTGGCCGTGGTGGCGTTGAGAACGGGGGGGAAATCGGATGCGCCGGTGGCGGCGCGTTCGGCCTGCACGCGGCCCGCCAGCAAGCGGCGGAACTGGACCAGCGCGGCATCCATGGCCAGCGGCATCATGGGCACATCCGGGTTGAGTGCGATGTTGCGGTGCTGGGCCGAGATCATGTCGCGGTCTTCGTTGAAGGCCACCACCAGGCTGTTGAAAATGCTCTCGGTCACGCTGTCATCGCCTTCGTCTGCACGGTGCGATTGCTGGAAAAAGTAGTGCGTGCTGGTTTCGGTTTCGGGCGTGAGCGTCTGGCAGCTGTGCAGGCGCACGGTTTGGCCGCTGTCTTGCCCTTGCGTGCCGGTGGGCCGACCGCCCGAGTGCATGAGCAGGGTGGCGGGCAACACAAAGTCGTAGATGAACCAGCGGTCCAGGTTGGTATCGAACGCTCGGAACTTGCGGTAGAACGGCGGCGGCGGCACGTCGGCCACCTGGCGCGATACGCGTATGCCCATCACCGGCCAGTCGCCACCGGGGCCGGCCACGGGTTCGATCTCGGGTCTGGCTTGTGCGATCTGGGTGGAGCCGCCCAGGGTTTTTTCGTGCACGTAGCTCAGGTGCGAAAAATCCAGCAGGTTGTCGCAGATCAGCAGATAGGGCGTGTCGTAGTGCAAATAGCCCGGCTGGTGCTTCCAGTCCGGGTGGTCGCATGAAAAGTTGTCGGGCAGCAAGGCGGTGTCGGCCTGCTCCGCATCGCCCATCCACACGAAGACCCAGCGGTTCTTCAGCACCACCGGGTAGGTGCGCACGCGGGCTTTGGCGGGCACGATCGGAATGCCCGGGGCCTCCACACACACACCAGCCGGGTCGAACTTCAGCCCGTGGTAGCCACAACGCACGCAGTCGCCTTCGCGGCGGCCTTTGGACAGCGGCGCGTGCCGGTGACAGCAACGGTCCTCCATGGCGACCAGGCCACCATCGCTGGTTCGGTACACCAGCACCGGCTCACCCAGCACCGTGCGCGTGAACAACTGCGCCGATTCGGGTGCCGGAATTTCGTGGTCCCAGGCGATGACATACCAACAGTTGCGCAGCCACATGGATCGATCCTCTTTGCTTGGAAAACCCATGCTAGCTGGGGCCATGCAGACGTGCTGTCCCCCTCGCAGGGGACAGACAAGGTCAATCGGTTCGGGGGCAGCACGCCCGCCGAGCCGGGCGCTTGCCACTCAGTGTGGGAGCAGCGGCAGTGCGGCCAGCTGGGCCAGTGCGAGGCGGTTCGTGGGCAAGCCGGCATCGCCGAGCTTCAAGTAGGCGCGCTTTCTCAGGGTCAGCACGGTGGACGGCGCGATGTCCAGATCGGCGGCGATGCCGTCGGCGCTCATGCCGCAGGCGATGCGCGCGCACACCGCCCGCTCGCGCGGGGACAGAGCGGGCACGCGGACACCGAGCGCGGCCCACGCGCGCGCGCAGCGGCTGTCGCGGTCTTGCGCGGGCGGGGCGGCTTGCAGGGCCGCTTGGTGAACCTGGCGCAACAAGGGTGCGACCGCCAGCAGCTGTTCGATGTGTGCGGGCTGGAACACGCCTTGGCGCTCGTCCCGGTACAAATGGATGCCGAACACCGCGCCCGGCGCGGGCGCGTGCAACAGGCTCAAGCGCCCGGTGAGGCGCTCTCGCACATAGATGTCGTTGCGCCAACCCGCCACCGGCAGTTCGTTGGCATGGCAATGCAATGCCGCCACCTGGTTCGACGGCTGGCCGCCCACCCGGTTGGCCAGGGGCATGACCGCGTCGCTCTGGAAATAGCTGCGCCGGTAAATGGCGAAACATTCGGCCACCACGTCGCGCCCATGCGCATGCTCTGCACTGCCCTCGACCAGCTCGGGCACATCGTGGCGGAACTCGACCAGCGACAGGTATTCGACCGGCACCAGGCGGTTGATGAAGGCCAGCATGCGCGAGGCGGTGGCCCGCCCGGTGGCCGCGTCCAGCAAGTCGGCCACCGCCGGACCGGGCAGGTGCAGGCCAGGTGGCGCGGCGTCAAGAGACCAGGTAGCGGGCATGCGCACCATTCTGGTGGCCAGGAGCGGACGCAGCCAGCGGAGTTACCCTATCGGGCCACGCCCATCGGCACCGGGCGCCGGGTACAGGCCCAGGGTCTGCGCCTGCAGGCGCGACAGGCCCAGCAAAGCATCGGTGAACGGCGTGGCCACACCGGCCAGTTGGCCGAGTTCGCGCACCGCAGACACCAGGGCGTCCAACTCCACCGCCTTTTTCGCCTCCACGTCCTGCAGCATCGAGGTCTTGAATGCGCCCAGCTTCAGGGTGACCGCGTGACGGTCCTCGGGTTGCTGGTCGATCGGGATGCCGATGTATGCGCCAATGGCCTTGGCTTCCAGCATCACCGCCGACACAAAGCCGCGCACCAGTTCGTCGCCCAGGATGCGGTCGGTGGTGGCGCCGGTGAGCGCGCTCACCGGGTTCACGGTCATATTGCCCCAGAGCTTGTACCAGATGTCTTTCTGGATTTGTGCCGACACGGTGGCGTTGAAGCCCGCGCCTTGCAGCAGCGCGGCCAGCGCCTGCACGCGCTCGCTGGGTTGACCCGACGGCTCGCCGACGATGAGGCCGTTGCCGAAGTGGTGCCGCACCACACCGGGCCCATCCAGCGAACAGCTCGCATGCACCACGCAGCCCACGACGTGTCGCGCCGGCAGTGCCCGTGCGATCGCACCGCCCGGGTCCACCGCCTGCAAGCTGCGGCCAGCGAGGGTTCCACCAAAGCCATCGAGAAACCACCAGGGCACACCATTCATGGCGGTGAGCACCACCGTGTCGGGGCCGATCAAGGGCGCCAGGCTGGGCGCCAAGGCGGCCAAGGAAGGCGCTTTCACCGCGATCACCACCAGGTCTTGCGGCCCCAGCGCAGCGGGATCGGCATCGGCGCGCACCGGCAGCCGCAGGTGTTGACCGCCGGTGTGCATGTGCAAGCCGTCGGCCTGCAGCGCGCGCAGCGTGTCACCGCGCGCCAAGGCGCTCACCTCGCAACCGGCCAGCCCCAGCTTCACGCCCAGCCAGCCGCCAATGGCGCCCGCACCCACAATCGCCACGCGGCGCAACGCCACGGCGCTCATGCCCGCTCCCCTGCGCGAACCGCGCTGCGCTCGGCGGCGCGTTGGCTCAGGCGCACCATGGCGTCGAACACGTCGCGGCCCGCGCCGTGGTTGGGGTTGAACTGCAGCGCGTCCTGGGTGCAACGGGCAGCAACGGCCTCGGGCACGGGAATGGCCGCTACGGCGCCGCCCATGCTGAAGGTGGCCATCTGTATCTCGCAGGCGCGCTGCAGCGTCCAGAGAATCGCAAAGGTCTGCGGCACCGTGGCACCCCAGGCCAGCAGACCATGGTTGCGCAGAATCACGGCGGGTTTGTCGCCGATGTGGGCCAGCAAGCGCGGCGTTTCGTCGGCGTGGATGGTGATGCCTTCGAAGTCGTGGTAGGCCACCATGTCGTGCAACTGGGCGCTGTAGAAATTGCTTTGTTGCAAACCATCTTTCAGGCAAGCCACGGCCACACCGGCGGTGGTGTGGGTGTGCATGACGCAGTGCGCGCCCTCAAAGGCCGCGTGGATCGCGGCGTGCACGGTGAACCCGGCCGGGTTCACCGGGTGGGGCGAACCGTCGAGCACGGTGCCGTTCAAATCGATCTTCACCAGGTTCTGCGGCGTGACTTCGCTGTAGTGCAGACCAAAGGGATTGATGAGGAATTGTTTGCCCGTAACACCCACGCTGTCGGGCAGGCGCAGCGTGATGTGGTTGTAGATCATTTCGGTCCAGCCCAGGTGGTCGAACACGCGGTAGCAGTGGGCCAGCTCCAGCCGGGCCGCCCACTCGTCGGGGTGCATGTGGGTGGGCGCTGCGTGGTCGGAAAACGGGTGGGTGGTCATGGTGGAGATCCTGGGAACGGGTTTCAGTAGACGCTGCCGCGAGACGGTTCGGGGCTGGCGTGGGCCGGGTCTTTGAAGCGGTTGGCCAGCGCGCTGGTCTGACGCGCCAGCACCTGGGTGTCCAGGCCCACGGCCACGAACACAGCGCCTTGCGCCAGGTAGTGCCGCGCCAGGGTTTCGTCGGTGCTCAGAATGCCGGGCGCCTTGCCCGCGCGCAGGATGCGTGCAATCGCGTCGGCGATGGCGGCCTGCACGTCGGGGTGGCCGGGGTTGCCCACGTGACCGAGCGAGGCCGACAAATCGGCCGGCCCGATGAAGACACCGTCCACACCGGGCGTGGCGGCGATGGCATCGAGCTGGTCCAGCGACTCGCGGGTTTCGGCCTGCACCAGCAGACAGACCTGCTCGTT
>NZ_JBFJMY010000246.1:0-6302 GCF_041633695.1 Hydrogenophaga sp. | reverse complement strand
GGCCGTGCAGTCGCTGGCCCACCTTTGTCGCCGCTTGCTGCAGGCGCGCGAAGCGGTGGCGTTCTCGGCCCTGGCTTCCGGGTTCGTGTCGAGCACGGCGACCATCGCCACCATGGGGCTGGCGGTGCGCGAGGGACGCTCGGGCGCCCGCCTCATGGCCGGCGGCGGGCTGGTCTCGTGCGTGTCGACGCAGGTCCAGCTGCTGCTCGTGGCCGCAGCGGTACAACCGGCCTGGGTGTCGGTGCTGTGGCTGCCGGCAACGGCGGGCGGCGTTGGTGCTGCCGTCTGGGGTTGGTGGCTGTTGCGCGGTGCACCCGACGACGCACCCGACGCGGCCGAGCCGGCCGATGGTGTGGCATCGAGCCCGCGTGTCGAAGGTCTGCCAGGTGGCGACGAAGACCGCATGTTCAGCCTGTCCGGCGCTGCCGCTGTGGTGGTTTTGCTCAGTGGCATCCAGGCGCTGGTGCACGGCCTCGATCTCTGGCTGGGCCAGGCCGGCTTGATCGCCGGCACCATGGTCGCCGCCATGGCCGATCTGCACTCGGCGGTGGCGGCGGTGTTTGCGTCGTCCGGGCCGCTACGGTCCGACGGCGATACCTGGGCCGTGATGCTGGCGCTCGCCGTGCACGCGGGCAGCAAGAGCGTGACGGCGGGCCTCGTCGGTGGGCGGCACTACCTGATGTGGCTGGCGCCCGGCCTGTGGGCGCACACCCTGCTGGTCATCGCGCTGTTGGCCTGGCTGGTCTGAGGATCTTGGCGTTCACGCCGCCGTGTAGTGGTGGAGCGTGGGGGCGGAAGCGATCCGCCGCCGGGCCGCCCCAAGGCGGATCAGCCCCACGGGCCTGGGTATCCGGGGCCCCAGCCCCGGATGGGGCAGCGACCCGCGCAGCGGTGGGGCGTGGGGGCCGAAGCGATCCGCCGCCGGGCCGCCCCAAGGCGGATCAGCCCCCTCGGGGGGCAGCGACCCGCACAGCGGCGGAGCGTGGGGGCATCAGTCCCTGGCCGCCTCGCGCATGGTGACAAACTCTTCGGCGGCGGTCGGGTGGATGCCGATGGTGCTGTCGAACACGGCCTTGGTGGCGCCGGCCTTCATGGCCACGGCAAAGCCTTGCACGATTTCACCCGCCTCGGCGCCGACCATGTGCAGGCCGACCACCCGGTCGCTTTGCGCGTCCACCACCAGCTTCATGAGCGTGCGCTCGCTGCTGCCCGACAAGGTGTGCTTGAGCGCCTTGAACTCGCTGCGGAAAACCCGCACCTGGCCGAATTTTTCGCGCGCCTGTTCTTCGCTGAATCCCACGGTGCCGATGTTGGGGTGGGTGAACACGGCGGTGGGAATGAAGTCGTAACTCATCTGGCGCAGGGCCTTGCCGTCGGCGGGGCCGAACAGCGCGTCCACCACCACCATGGCTTCGCCCAAGGCCACCGGCGTGAGCTGTACCCGGTTGGTGAGGTCGCCCACGGCGTAGATCGACGGCACATTGGTCTGGTACTGCGCGTTCACCACCACCGCGCCCTGTTTGCCCTGGGCCACGCCCACCGCTTCCAGCCCCAAGTCTTTGACATTGGGCACGCGCCCGGTGGCGTAGAGCACCGCGTCGGCCTGGAGCACAGTGCCGTCCTCCAGCTCCACGCGCAGACCGTCGGTCTGTTTCTGGATGTCGAGCACGTCGGCGTTCAGGCGCAGGTCCACGCCCGACTTGAGCATTTCAGCGGCGACGAAGTGGCGCACCTCGTCGTCAAAGCCGCGCAGCACTTGTTCGCCCCGGTAGAGCTGGGTGACCTGGCTGCCCAGGCCATTGAAGATGGATGCGAATTCGCAGGCGATGTAGCCCCCGCCCACCACCACCAGCCGCTGGGGGAAGGGTTCCAGATCGAAGATGTCGTTGGAGGTGATGGCGTGCTCATGGCCCTTGAAATGCGGCACATGCGGGGTGCCGCCGGTGGCGAGCAGCACATGCTTGGCCGTGAAGCGCTGGTGGCTGGGGCTGCCATCGGCATTGAGCGTGGCCAGGGAGATCGCGTGTTCGCTTTCCAGGTGGGCAAAGCCGTTGAGTACGGTCACGCCGGAACCGCGCAACAGATTGAGGTAGACGCCATTGAGGCGGCTGATTTCCTGGGCGCGGTTGGCTTTGAGGGTGGCCCAGTTGAGCACCGGTGCCTGTCCCTCCCAGCCAAAGCCTGCGGATTCGTGGAAGCTCTCGGCGTAGTGCGCCGCGTAGCTGTACAGCTTCTTGGGAATGCAGCCCACGTTGACGCAGGTGCCACCCAGGCCGTCGGTGCCCAGCACCTCGGCCAGCGCCACGCGCGCGCCACGTGCCGCGGCCATGCGGGCGGCGCGAACACCGCCGCTGCCGCCGCCGATCACGAACAGATCAAAGTCGTATGTCGTTGTCATGGAGGGTTCTTTCTGGGCGCAAAGCCCGTGAGCTCCTTGCGGATGCTGTCGATGAAGACCCGTGTGCGCGTGGGCAAAAGTCGGGCGTGTGGGTAGACGAGCTGGATCGGGCGCGGCGCGTCTTCGAAATCTTCCAGAACGGTTTGCAATTGTCCTTGTTCCAGCATGGGGGCCACCTGGTACGAGAGGAATTGCCCCAAACCGACGCCGGCCACACAGGCCTGCACGGCTGGGGCGATGTGGTTGAACTCCAGGTTGCCGTTCACCGCCAGCTTGAGGGATTTGTTGCCGTCGCGAAAAACACCCCAGGTGGGCGTGTGCCCCGCATGGCGCACACAGTTGGCGTCCAGCAAATCGTTGGGGTGTTGGGGCACGCCATGCTGGCGCAGAAAGCCGGGACTGGCCACCACCACGCGCCGGATCTGCCCCAGCGGCACGGCCACCAGGCTGGAGTCGTCCAGCTCGCCGATGCGGATGCCGAGATCAAAACCCTCTTCGAGCAGGTTCACCACCCGGTCCAGCAACACCACGCGGCAGCGCATTTGCGGGTGTTGCTGCACGAAGCGCGCAACAATGGGCGTGACGTGCATCTCGCCAAACAGCACCGGCGCCGTGAGGTGGAGCTGCCCCGCCGGTTCGTGGGCGTCGTCTTTCAGGGCCGCTTCGGCGTCGTGGACCGCCGCGAGCAGGCGGCGGCAGCTTTCCAGGTGGTTGCGGCCTTCGAGCGTGAGCGAAATACGCCGTGTGGTGCGGTTGAACAGCCGCACGCCCAGGTCGGCCTCGTAGGCCGCGAGCGAGCGCACCACCGCAGGCAATGAAGCACCCATGGCCCAGGCGGCAGCGGTGAGGCTGCCCGCATCGGCGATGTGCACAAAGGTCTCCATGGCGCGGAATTTGTCCATGGCTCATTAAACCGATTTTTGGATGAGTCTTGTCCGTGAATGGGTATTGGTGTTTTTGACGGCAAGAAAGAAGATCGCGGCTCCACCAACCACCTCATCTCTGGAGCTCCGCCATGACCAGCACCATCCGCCTGTACCGCCACCCCATTTCTGGCCACTGCCACCGCGTCGAGCTGATGCTCTCGCTGCTCGGTCTGCCGTATGAAGCCGTCGAAGTGGACTTGATGGCGGCCGAGCACAAAGCTGCGCCGTTTCTGGCGCTGAACCCGCTGGGCCAGGTGCCGGTGTTGAGCGATGGTGAGCTGACCCTGGCCGACTCGAATGCCATCCTGGTCTACCTGGCATCGCGCTACGCGCCGGGCGCATGGTTGCCGCTCGATCCGGTGGGGGCGGCCGGGGTGCAGCGCTGGTTGTCCTTGGCGGCCGGCTTGCTGCACTTCGGTCCGTGTGCGGCCCGGGTGATCCGGCTGTTCCAATTGTCCAAGGACCCGGGCGAAGCACAGGCCCATGCGCAGACACTTCTGCGGTTCATGGAGGGCGAGCTCAAAGCCTCGGCTTTCCTGGTGGGCGAGCGCGCCACACTGGCGGACATCGCGCACTACGCCTATGTGGTCCGCGCGCCAGAAGGCGGGATTTCACTGGAACCCTATCCGGCGGTGCGCGCCTGGCTCGCCCGCGTGGAAGCGCTGCCGGGTTTTGTGCCCATGCTCGAAACGGTGGTGCCGGCGTGAAAGGGTTGCCCGCGTTCCATGCCGGCGAGCAAGCCTTGCAGGCGCGTGTGGGCGTGCAGGAGCGGCTGGCGCAGATCGGCGACCAGATCATGCGCGACCACATGCCCGACCAGCACCGGGCCTTCTTTGCGGAGTTGCCGTTCTTGATCGTGGGCAGTCTGGATGCCGAGCACCAACCCTGGGCCAGCGTGTTGGCCAACCCGCCGGGCTTTGTGCAAACGCCCGATGCCCGGCACCTGCAGATCCGGGCCCACCCGCTGCCACACGACCCGCTGCAGACCACGCTGCGCGAGGGCGCTGCGCTGGCCTTGCTGGGGCTGCAGCCCCACACCCGGCGCCGCAACCGGCTGAACGGGCATGCCCACCTGGTGGACGACGGCCTCGTGGTCGAAGTCGGGCAGAGCTTTGGCAATTGCCCGAAATACATACAAGCCCGTGAACCGGTGTTTGTGCCGGGTGCCCCGGCAGGCACCGTCGAATACGAAGGCCCGGCGCTGGATGCCGCCGCGCAGGCCATGGTGCGCGCCGCCGACACCTTCTTCATCGCCTCGGCCCACCCGGCCGCAGCGTCGGACTTGGAACCGCGCCACGGGGTAGACGTGTCGCACCGGGGTGGCAAACCCGGTTTCGTGCGGGTCGAGGGCCATGTTTTGACCGTGCCCGACTTCGCCGGCAACCGATTTTTCAATACCTTGGGCAATATCGCCCTGCATCCACGGGCAGGCTTGCTGTTTGTGGACTTTGACACCGGTGAGCGTCTGTATCTGGCGGTGCGTGCCGAGGTGATCTGGAGCGACCCCGCCTTGAGCACGTTCGACGGAGCCGAGCGCCTGCTGCGCATGGAAGTCACCCAGGTCCGGCGGGTGCGAGGTGGCCTGCCCCTGCGCTGGGGGCCGGCCGAGCCCTCACCCTACTTGCACGGCACCGGGGCCTGGCCCGCTGACCGCAAAGGTCAGTAGGTGTACACGCCGCGCCCGGTTTTCCTGCCCAGCCAGCCTGCGGCCACCATTTCTTTCAACAGCGGGGCAGGGCGGTACTTGCTGTCGTTGAATTCGGCGATGTAGACGTTCATCACCGCCAGGCACACGTCCAGGCCGATCATGTCGGCCAGCGCCAGCGGGCCTATGGGCTGGTTGGTGCCCAGTTTCATGCCGGCGTCGATGTCTTCGGCCGTGGCCGTGCCTTCGGCCAGCACAAAAAAGGCTTCATTGATCATGGGCACCAGGATGCGGTTGACCACAAAACCGGGCGCGTTCTTCACCGTGATCGGCGACTTGCCCAGCGCTTCGGCCATGGCTTTGACGGCGTCGTGCGTGGCGTCGCTGGTCTGCAGGCCACGGATGATCTCCACCAGCGCCATCATGGGCACGGGGTTGAAGAAGTGCATGCCGATGAAGCGGTCGGCGCGCTGGGTGGCTGCGGCCAGTTTGGTGATGGAGATCGAGCTGGTGTTGGTGGCGACGATCACCTCGGGCGCCAGCAGGGCGTCGAGCTGCTGCAGGATCTTGATCTTGAGCGCCTCGTTCTCGGTGGCGGCTTCGATGACCAACTGCGCGCTCTTGAGGTCGTCGTAGTTGGTGGAGACCTGGATGCGCGCCAGCGCCGTGTCTTTGTCGGCGGTGGTGATTTTCTCTTTCTTGATCAGGCGGTCCAGGCTGCCCGCCACCGTGGCCAGGCCTTTTTGCACAGCGGCGTCGCTGATGTCGACCATGACCACCTGCAGGCCGCTGGTGGCGCAGGCCTGCGCAATGCCATTGCCCATGGTGCCGGCACCGACGATGCCTACGGTTTGAATGCTGCTCATGTGGTGTAACTCCAAAAAAGTGGATGGATGCCGCCCAGGGTAGGCGGGAAATCGGTCAGCGCAGGGTGTCGTGCCGCACCGTCGCGCAGGCGTCAGGCCCTAGGCTGTTGTCTCTACAGTTCCCAGGCGCTGCGTGCTAACTTGGTCCCCATTGTCGCGCACCCCGGGCCTTGGGCCTCGTGCGTGTTCTGAGCAAATTCCGGAGACTGCATGTTCGACTACATCATCGTAGGCGGGGGCTCGGCTGGCTGCGTGCTGGCGGCTCGCCTGAGCGAAAACCCAGCCGTGAGCGTGGCCTTGCTCGAAGCCGGTGGCCCCGACGACAGCGTGCTCATCCATTGCCCTGCGGGCTTGGCGGTGATGGCCAAGTTCCAGCTCAATGGCTGGGGTTACCACACCGTGCCACAGTCCGGGCTCAATGGACGCCGGGGCTACCAGCCCAGGGGCAAGGTGCTGGGCGGTTCCAG
>NZ_JBFJMY010000245.1:0-6311 GCF_041633695.1 Hydrogenophaga sp. | reverse complement strand
GGCCGCTGACCGGCTTCACGATGCCGAGCACGGTCTTGAGCGTGGTGGACTTGCCCGACGCGTTGCCGCCGAGCAGGCAAACAATTTCCCCCTCGAAGATCTCGATGTTCACATCTTGCAGGATGTGGATGGGGCCGTAAAAGGTATTGACTTGGTCGAGGCGCAGCAGCGGTGTGCTGTCGCCCACCCGGGTGGCACTGGCCTGCCCAAAGGCGGGCAGGCTGGCGCGGCGCAGCATGGCCTGCAGGCGGGCTTGCAATTCGTCCCGGTTGAAGGGTTTGGTGAGGTAGTCGTCGGCCCCCGCATTGAGCCCGGCCACCCGGTCTTCCACGCCGTCGCGGGCGGTGAGAATCAGCACCGGCAGCGCGGGGTGGCGCAGGCGCAGGCTGCGCAACACCGACAGACCATCCACCTTGGGCAGGCCCAGGTCCAGCACCACGCCTTCAAAGTCGTCGTTGGCCAGTTGCTCCAGCGCCAAGGCCCCGTCTTCCGCCATGGCGACGCGGTGCCCGGCTTGTTGCAGCAAGCTGCCCAGCGCATCGCGCAGGAGTTCGTCGTCTTCCACTATCAGCAGGTAGGCCATGGGCAAATTATCCGGCCTTTCTCTTGGGCGTTGTCCCGCCCCGATTGGCGCAGGCCATTGCGCGTCGCGGTGCCGCGTTCAGTGGGCAGCGGGCGCTGGGGGCATAGCGGCTTGCACCGCGTCCACCCGGGCCCGGTGCACCGCACGCGCAATGCGTTCGCCGAGGTGGCGGTCGGGCGCGTCGCCTTCCGTTGCTGTTGCCGCCGTGTGGGGCTGGGCTGCGGTTGCGGCCACCGCTGCGGTGTCGATGGCGCTGGCGGCCTGCAGCACCGCGAGCAGATGCGGGCGTTGCGGGTAGGCGTTGTCTTCAAAGCCCAGGCGGCCACGCGCGTCGCATTCGCAGGCCAGCAAGGCCTCGGCAAAGCGCTCGGGGCGGCGCAATGCGTCGCAGCGTTCCAGCAGGCGCACCAGGGCCGCCGCGTTCAGCGTGGCGCTGCGGTGGATGTTGCCGTGTTCGCGCGCCACCACGTCGGCCAGCTCGCGGCTCTCGCGCGGCACGCGCCAGCGTTCGCACACGCCGCGCAACAGCCGGGCGCTGCGCTCTTCGTGGCCAATGTGGCGCGGCAAAACGTCCGCAGGCGTGGTGCCCTTGCCGAGGTCGTGGCACAGGCAGGCAAAGCGCACCGGCAACGTGGTGCCGAGCCGTGCACTCATGTCGAGCACCATCATCAGGTGCACGCCGGTGTCCACCTCGGGGTGGTATTCGGCGCGCTGCGGCACGCCCCAGAGCCGGTCCACCTCCGGCAATATGCGTTGCAGGGCACCGCATGCGCGCAGCACCTCGAACATGCGGCTGGGCCGCGATTCCATCAGGCCGCGCGCCAGCTCTTGCCACACGCGTTCGGGTACCAGGTGGTCCACCTCGCCCTGGGCCACCATGTCGCGCATCAAGGCCATGGTTTCGGGCGCCACCGAAAAACCGGGGAAGCGGGCGGCAAAACGCGCCAGCCGCAGGATGCGCACCGGGTCTTCGGCAAAGGCGGCGGTCACGTGGCGCAAGACCCCATCGGCCAGATCGCGCTGGCCGCCGTAGGGGTCGATCAGCTGCGCGCTGGCGACCTGGTCGGCCTGGCTGGCCGCCACCGCCATGGCGTTGATGGTGAGGTCGCGCCGCGCCAGATCGTCTTCGAGCGTGACGCCCGGCGCGGCGTGGAAGGCAAAGCCGTGGTAACCCGGGGCGGTCTTGCGCTCGGTGCGCGCCAGCGCATATTCCTCCCGGGTCTGCGGGTGCAGAAAAACGGGGAAATCGCGCCCCACCGGCAGATAACCTTGCTGCGCCATCTGTTCGGGCGTGGCACCCACCACCACCCAGTCGCGGTCCACATGCGAGGCGACCGACGTGCCCGCCGCTTGCGCCATCAGCGCATCGCGCACCGCGCCGCCCACGAGATAGATGTTCATGCCGCCGAGTTTAGGGCTTGGCGACCCGCGCAGAGAGGCCGCGACGCCGCGCGGGCGCAACCCCCTACCGACCCAGGCGGTAGGGTTCGTCGAAATCGATGAAGTCGTGCTCGGCCAGCGCCTCTTCGACCCAAGCTTTCACGCCCGGCAGCGCACACACGCTCTCCACGTACGCCGCCAGATCGGCTGGCAGTGGCAGGCCGTAGGTCTTGATGCGCATGCACACCGGCGCGAAATAGGCGTCTGCGATGCTGAAAGCGCCGAACAACAGGGCACCGGCTGGCTGCGCAGCGAGCAGTTCGCTCCACAGGCCGCCCAGGCGCGCCATGTCGGCGCGCACACCCGGCTTGTCGCGCCAGATCAAGCGGCCGATGTCGGGCAGCGAGGCTTCGATGTTCATGGGGCAATGGGTGCGCAGCGCCGTGAAGCCGCTGTGCATCTCGGCGCAGACGCTGCGCGCCCGGGCCCGGGCTTTCACATCTGCCGGCCACAGCTGCTTGTCGGGAAAGCGCTCGGCGAGGTACTCGGCGATCGCCAGCGTGTCCCAGATGGCAAAACCACCGTCCACCAGCACCGGCACCTTGCCCAGGGGGTTGACCTTGCGCAGTTCCTTTTTGAAGACCGAGTCGGCGTCGAACGAGTCGAACCGCACCATCACTTCTTCGAACGGGATGCCCGCCTGTTTCAGGAGCACCCATGGCCGCATGGACCAGGACGAGTAGTTCTTGTTGCCAATATAGAGTTGCAATGCCATGGGGTTTCTCCAGAAGGGAAGGCCATGCTATCCGCAGCCGCGCGCCCGATTGATGCTCAAACAAACGGGCATTGATTCGCTTGCGCAGGCCGGTTCGGTGCTGGTGTCAGCCCCGGCCCGCGCTTTTGCGCAAGCCCAGCAGGCCGCTGCGAACACCGGTGGCCCCCAGGTAGCCCGGGGCCACACTGCCCACCGACGCGGCGGCGATGCCCAGGGCCGACAGGTCGGGCCATTGCCCGCTGGCCACGTTGTCCACCGACATCGAATCCAGGTTGTCCCGGCTCATCATGGGCTGGCCCGGCGCGAGCTCCATGCACCAGGCCAGCGCACGGCCCAGCGCTGCGGGCAGGGGCAGCACCGGGCGCGGGTGTCCGCTGCAGCGCCCGGCCAGGCGCACCAGTTCGGCCAGGGTCAAGACCTGGGGCCCGACACATTCAAAAATCTCGGTCTGGGCGCGGGCCGGCGTGGTGCTGTGCCGCAGACTGGTTACCACCGCTTGCACCAGGTCTTGCACCCAGACCGGCTGGAACCGGGCCTGGGCACCGGCCAGGGGCACCACGGGCAAGGTGGCCTGCATGTCGGCGAACAGGTTGAGGAAATGGTCGCCCGCGCCAAACACCACGCTGGGCCGCAAGATGGTCAGGTCGAGCGGCCCCGGGTGCAGCGCCGCTTCTCCGGCGGCCTTGCTGCGCAGGTAGCGCGAGGGCGCATCCGGTGCCGCACCCAGGGCGCTGATGTGCACCACGCGCCGCACGCCGCTGGCCGCACAAGCCCGGGCCAGTTTGGCCGGCAGCTCGACGTGGGTGTGTGCAAACGCGGCCTGGCTGCCGTGCAGGATCGCAACCAGGTTGACCACGGCGTCGTGCCCGTGCAGCAGCTGGGTCAAGCGGGCTTCGTCGTGCACGTCGGCTTCGAGCACGGTGAGGCGCGGCAGGTGTTGCACCGCGCTGGCGTTGACGGCCCGCCGGGTGGGCACGGTGGTGTGCCAGCCCTGGCGGTACAAGTGTTCGCACAAGTGGCGTCCGACAAAGCCGGTACCACCGAGCACCAGGATTTTTTTCATGAGCGGTCTCTGGGGTTGGGGGTCAGGGCAGATCGGGGTTGATCTCGACCAGACCCGTTGGGCGCGGCCCGACCACACCCAGCCGCGCGCGCAGCGATTGCGGCTGGCCGGAAATGATGGCCGCGTAATTGGTGGTGTTGGCCAGCACCTGCTTGACGTAGTCGCGGGTTTCGTCAAACGGGATGTTTTCGGCCCAGATTTCGCCCGGCAGCATGGGGCCGTTGCGCCAACTGCGTGGGCGCCCCGGGCCAGCGTTGTAGGCCGCAGCCGCCATGGGCAGCGAACCCTGAAAGTCGTCGAGTGCCAGCTTGAGGTAGGCGGTGCCGATCACGATGTTGGTGTCGCTGTCGTTGATCTGGCCGGGTTTGAAATCGGTCAGGCCGATCTTGCGCGCGGTCCAGCGCGCGGTGGCCGGCATCACCTGCATCAGGCCCGACGCGCCCACGCCCGAACGGGCGTCGGTGACGAAGCGGCTTTCCTGGCGGATCAGGCCGTACACGTAGGCCGGGTCCAGGCCGATTTCTTTGGCGCGGGGCAGCACCGCGTTGCGCAGCGGCATGGGGAAGCGCTGGGCGTGGTCCTGGGCCAGTGCGGTGCGCTCGCTGGTGTTGATGCAGCGGTCCCAGATTTCGTTCTGGCAAGCCAGGCTGGCTGCGGCCAGCAGCTCGCGTTCGCCCATGCCGCCCGCGCTGTGCAGGGCCACGGTGTAGTGCCATTCGCGCACGCCTTCGCTGCGCAGACCCAGGCGCATGGCGGCCAGGGCGCGTTGCAGGCCGGGGTGGCGCTGGGCGTTTTCCAGCTCCAGCGGGGTGGGCGGCGTGGGTGCGGGCGGCACCGTGATCGGGCGACCGAGTTCTTCCAGCGCCAGTTGTTCGTAAAAGCCGCGCGCCGATGCAATGGATTCGTACAAGGCGCGGGCCTGGGCGGTGGCGGCTATCGCGTCGGGCTCTTTCAAGGCCTGCAAAGAGCGGCCACGCCAGTACACCCAGGTCGGCTCGCTGCGCTGCTCTTCGCTCATGGCGGCGATGGCGTCGCGCACATGGCCCCAGGCACCGGCGCGCATGCCGGCGCGCGCTTTCCAGGCCAGGTGGTCGTCGTGCATGAAACGGTCTTGCCCGTTGGCGAAATACACCAAGGCGTTGTCTTGCAGTTTTTGCGCCGCGCGTTTGCCAATCACGCCCCAGACCCAGCTGCGCTCTTCGGTGGTGAGCTGGGCTTTCCAGCGCGTGTGGTCCATCTCCAGCGCCGCCGCCGCCGGGTCGTTGGCCGCCAGCCGGATGATGGCCAGCGTGACCAGCTCCTTGGTGCGGGGCCGGATGGCGGTGATCTTTTCGTCCAGGTACTTGGCCGGGTCTTTGGCGATGTTGCTCACCAGTGGCACCCATTCCGGGTCCAGCATGGCCACGGCCTGGGTCACGGCTTTCTGGCGGTTGGCCTCCATGGCCAGGCGCGCGCGGTGCCAGGCCGCCGCCGCTGGCATGTGGCCGCTGTCCAGCAAGGCTTGCGCTGCGGTGGCGCAGCCGTCGTCGGCATCGCGCTGCGCGTACCACAGCTCTTTCACCTGGCGCGCCACCACATCGGCGGGCACGCGCTTGGCCGCAGCGTCCAGCATCAGCGCGTAACACTTGAGCTGGCGGTCGTCGTTCATGCGAAACAGCGGCAGCTCGGCTTCAAACGTGCCCCAGTCGCGGTTCTTGCCCAGTTGCAGCAGCCAGTCGTTGCGCAGCCGGTCTTCCCAGTAGCTGCCGGCGTAGCGGGCCAGGGTGTCGCGTATCGCCTGTGGGGTGGCGGTGTCCAGCCGGGGCCGCATTTCCCAGTAGGCCGCCAGCGGCTCCAGCACATGGCCGCGCACGCGCGGCAACAAGTTCGACAACTCGTCTTGTTTGCCGCGCCTGTAGGCCTCGCGCATCTCCAGCACGGTGGCGTCGGCGCTGCCTTGCGCCCAGGCAGCGCCCTGCAACAACAGCGCGGCCATAATGAGTTGAAGACACTGGTTCATGCTGACACGTTTCATGCTTCGATTATGGACAACAAAGACCCAACAAGCCCCCCGAACCCGCCAGCATCTCCGGCCAACACCGTGAAAGCGGCCTGGCGCAAGGTGCTGATCGACAAGCGCCAGGCGCTGGTCGACCGGGCCTGCCGCAACGACCTGCTGCAACGGGTCATGCGGGTGTGGCTGATCGAGCGTCCGGACGCGGTGATTGGCGCTTACTGGCCGATCAAAGGCGAGTTCGATCCCCTGCCGGCCTTGTTTCGCTGGCAGGAAGCCGGGTTGGAAGAAGATGCGCAAGGCGCGCAGCGGCACCGGCGCATCGGTTTGCCGGTGGTCAACAAGATCGACAAGACGCTCACCTTCTACACCTGGTACCCAGGTTGCCCGATGGAAGAAGACGCCTTTGGCATTCCCAAGCCCAAAGACACCGAGATCGTGCAGCCCTCGCTGATCTTCGTGCCTTGTGTGGGTTACGGGCCGGGCGGTTACCGCCTGGGCTATGGCGGCGGCTTTT
>NZ_JBFJMY010000244.1:0-6312 GCF_041633695.1 Hydrogenophaga sp. | reverse complement strand
GGCCTGGACATTCCCATCAACGGCATGTTCGTGCTGGCGCTCACGGCGGTGGTCACCTGCGGCATTCTGATTGCGATGCACAAGAGCCGTTGGGGCCTGCGGGTGCGGGCCACGGTGAGCAACCGCGTGATGGCCAATGCCATTGGCATCGACACCAAGAAAACCGACCGCCTGACCTTTGCCATCGGCTGCGGCATCGCCGGTGTGGCGGGTGCCGCCTTCACCACCATCGGCTCCACCGGCCCCACCTCGGGTTCGCTCTACATCGTGGACGCTTTTCTGGTGGTCACCTTCGGCGGCGCGGCCAGCCTGCTGGGGACTGTCGTCTCGGCCTTCGGTATTGCGCAGACGCAGTCGATCACCGAGTTTTTCCTGGCCGGCTCCATGGCCAAGATGATCACGCTCTCCCTGATCGTGGTGATTCTGATGCTGCGCCCGCAGGGCCTCTTTGCCTCCAAGGTCCGCCGATGAGCGCATGCATGAACCTCCTGCGCGAACCGATCTCGCGCCTGCGGTCCTCGCCGTACGGGTGTACGGCTCCGGTCCTCAACGCGACCTCGGCCCGCTCGCTACGGTTCCTGCACGCCCTCATACCTCTCAAAACCGGAGTCTCGTCATGAACGCCCTGAAAGCCTGGATTGCCCGCTACCAACTCGCCAGCCTGGTGCTGCTCACGGTGCTGCTGGCGGTGGTGTTGCCGCTGGCGCTCGACATCTTCCGCCTCAACCTGGTGGGCAAATACCTCACCTATGCCTTCGTGGCCATCGGCCTGGTGATGCTCTGGGGTTATGGCGGCGTGCTCAGCCTGGGCCAAGGGGTGTTCTTCGGCCTGGGCGGCTACGCCATGGCCATGTTCCTCAAGCTCGAAGCCTCCGACCCCGAGACCACCAAGATCCAGTCCACGCCCGGCATTCCCGACTTCATGGACTGGAACCAGATCACCGAGCTGCCCGCGTTCTGGGTGCCGTTCAAGAGCTTTCCGTTTGCGCTCGCCGCCGTCATCGTGGTGCCCACGCTGCTGGCCTGGCTCGTGAGTTTCGCCATGTTCAAGCGCCGTGTGGGCGGCGTGTATTTCGCCATCATCACGCAGGCGGTGGCGCTCATTCTTACCGTGCTCATCATCGGCCAGCAGGGCTATACCGGTGGCGTGAACGGCATGACCGATCTCAAGACCCTGATGGGCTGGGACACACGCACCGACAGTGCCAAGTACATCCTGTACTACATCTGCGTCGGCCTGCTGGTGTTCTCCATCGTGGTCTGCCGCTGGATCCAGACCAGCAAGCTCGGCACCCTGCTGCTGGCCATGCGCGACAAGGAAGACCGGGTGCGTTTCTCGGGCTACGACGTGGCCGACTTCCGCATCTTCGTGTTCTGCCTGGCGGCTGCGCTCTCCGGCATCGGTGGCGCGCTGTTCACGCTGCAGGTGGGCTTCATGTCGCCCAGCTTCGTGGGTATCGTGCCTTCGATCGAGATGGTGATCTACGCCGCCGTGGGTGGGCGCATGAGTCTGGTGGGTGCGGTCTACGGCACGCTGCTGGTCAACGCCGGCAAGACCTTTTTCTCCGAGAGCTTTCCCGATCTGTGGCTGTTCCTCATGGCCGGCTTGTTCATCGGCGTGACCATGGCCTTTCCCATGGGCCTGGCTGGCTTGTGGGAGAGCCACATCGTGCCCTGGTGGAAGTCGCGTCGCGCCGCGTTGCGCAAGGCTTCAGCGGTCCGTCCTCAGCCACCCTCGCCACCGCCCCACGCGCCAGCAAAGCCGTCTATCGCGTCCGCGTCCGCCACCGGGGTGAAGCTGCCCGAAGGCACCAGCGGCCAGAGTGTGTAGCCCCACCGGAGAACCGCCATGAGCAACACCGACTTCGCCCTCTCCGTGGAAGACCTCACTGTCTCCTTCGATGGCTTCAAGGCCATCGACGACCTCACGCTGTACATCGACAAGAACGAGCTGCGCGTGATCATCGGCCCCAACGGCGCGGGCAAGACCACACTGCTGGATCTGATCTGCGGCAAGACCAAGGCCAGCGCGGGCAGCATCAAGTTCAAGAACGAAGAAATCATCCGGATTCAGGAGCACAAGCGCGTGCGCCTGGGCATTGGGCGCAAGTTCCAGACGCCCTCGATCTACGAAAACCTGTCGGTGTTCCAGAACCTGGAGGTGTCTTACCCATCGGGCCGCTCGGTCTGGGGTGCGCTGGCCTTCAGTTGCACCGACGAGATCGGCGCACGCGTGCAGGCCGTGGCCGAAGACATCGGCCTGGGCGACAAGCTGGAGACCGAGGCCGGCCTGCTCTCGCACGGGCAAAAGCAGTGGCTGGAGATCGGCATGCTGCTGATGCAGGAGCCCGAGTTGCTGATGCTGGACGAGCCGATTGCTGGCATGAGCGCGCGTGAGCGCGACCTCACCGCCGAGCTGCTGCAACGCATCTGCCAGAACCGCGCCGTGATCGTGATCGAGCACGACATGGAGTTCGTCAAGAAGATCGCGCACAAGGTCACCGTGATGCACCAGGGAAAGATCCTGGCCGAAGGGCCCATGGACCAGGTGCAGGCAGACCCCAAGGTCATCGACGTGTATCTGGGGCATTGAAATGCAACACCCCCCGCGCCGCTTCGCGTCTCCCCCCTCTCTCGCCTTCGGCGGGAGGGGGGCGGCATCTTGGGCCGGCGGAGCCGGATCCTCGATGCCTCTGGACGGGCGTTGCTGCACGCGTTGCGGATCGTTTTCCTAAACAAGGATTCAACATGCTGAAAGTCAAGGATCTCGTCGTCGCCTATGGCCAGAGCGAGGCGCTGCACGGCATTTCGTTCGAGACGCGCGAGAACGAGTGCGTGGCGGTCATGGGCCGCAACGGCATGGGCAAGACCACGCTGTTCAAGAGCCTCATCGGCATCCTGCCGATCAAGACCGGCCACATCTCGGTGGCTGGGCAGGAGGTCTCGCAATTGGAGAGCTATCAGCGCGTGGCCAAGGGCATTGCCTATGTGCCGCAGGGCCGCATGATTTTCCCCACGCTCACGGTCGAAGAAAACATACAGACCGGGCTGGAGAACGCGAAAGACAAGCGCATTCCCGACGAAATTTATGCCCTGTTCCCGGTGCTGTGGGACATGCGCCGCCGCAAGGGCGGCAACCTCTCGGGCGGCCAGCAACAGCAGTTGGCGATTGCGCGCGCACTGGTCACCGACCCCAAGGTGCTGCTGCTCGACGAGCCCACTGAGGGCATACAGCCCTCCATCATCAAAGACATCGCCAAGGCGCTGAACGAGATTCGCAAGATGCGCAAGATCACCATCGTGGTCTCCGAGCAGGTGCTCTCGTTCGCCATGGACGTGGCCGACCGCCTGTTCGTGATCGAAGGCGGCCGCCTGGTGCACGAAACCGAGCGTGGCGACACCGACCAGCAGCGCATCAAGTCCTACCTCTCGGTGTGACGCCTGCGCGTCCCATTCCTCTTCCGCTTTTCCGCTTCCCCTTCCACCCACAAAGGAGCAAACCATGGCCGAAACCCTGATCAAGGTCGATCTCACCCAGTCGCCGCTGGACAACGAGAACATCCACAACCGCTGGCACCCGGACATCCCCATGGCCTGCTGGGTCAAACCGGGTGACGAGTTCATTCTGGAAACCTTCGACTGGACCGGCGGCTTCATCCAGAACAACGACAGCGCCGACGATGTGCGCGACATCGACCTCTCCACCGTGCACTACTTGAGTGGCCCGGTGGGTGTGAAGGGCGCCGAGCCGGGCGACCTGCTGGTGGTCGATCTGCTCGACATCGGCGCCAAGGACGACAGCCTCTGGGGCTTCAACGGCTTCTTCAGCAAGAAGAACGGCGGCGGCTTCCTGACCGAACATTTCCCGCAGGCGCAGAAGTCGATCTGGGACTTCCACGGCATGTTCACCAGCTCGCGCCACGTGCCCGGTGTGAAGTACGCCGGCCTGATCCACCCCGGCCTGATCGGCTGCCTGCCCGACCCCCAGATGTTGTCGATGTGGAACGAGCGCGAACAGGCGCTGATCGATTCCGACCCCGCCACCAGCGGCCTGGCCAACCCGCCTTTCGCCGGCACCGCCCACATGGGCAAGATGACAGGCGCTGCCCGCGACAAGGCCGCCGCCGAAGGCGCGCGCACCGTGCCACCGCGCGAACACGGCGGCAACTGCGATATCAAGGACCTCTCGCGCGGCGCCAAGGTGTTCTTCCCGGTCTACGTGGAAGGCGCTGGCCTCTCCGTGGGCGACCTGCACTTCAGCCAGGGCGACGGCGAAATCACGTTCTGCGGCGCCATCGAAATGGCGGGCTGGGTGCACATGAAGGTCACGCTCATCAAGGGCGGCATGGCCAAGTACGGCATCAAGAACCCGATCTTCAAGCCCAGCCCGATCACGCCCACCTACAACGACTACCTGATCTTCGAAGGCATCAGCGTCGACGAGAGCGGCAAGCAGTACTACCTGGACGTGAACGTGGCCTACCGCCAGGCCTGCCTGAACGCCATCGAGTACCTGAAGAAGTTCGGCTACTCGGGCGCCCAGGCCTATTCGATTCTCGGCACCGCACCGGTGCAAGGCCACATCAGTGGCGTGGTGGACGTGCCCAACGCCTGCGCCACGCTTTGGCTGCCCACGCAGATCTTCGACTTCGACATCAACCCGAACGCGGCCGGCCCGATCAAGCACCTCGACGGCTCCATCCAGATGCCGCTGTCGCCGGACGTGAAGTGAGCGCAGCGCCATGCCCACCTACGACTACGACTGTCCGGCCTGCGGCGGCTTCGATGCGTTCCGTCCCTTGAGCGAACGCAACGAGCCCGCCGCCTGCCCGGGCTGCGCCACCGCTTCACCGCGTGTGTTCGTCACCGCGCCGCGCCTGGCGCTCATGGACGGTGGCATGCGCAGCGCCATGGGTGTGAACGAGCGAGCGCGGCACGAGCCCAAACGGTCGGGCGACTACGGACGCCTCAAACACCCGGCGGGCTGCGGCTGCTGCAGCACCAGCCGCAGCAAGGCCACGGTCACCGCGCCCAATGGTGCCAAGGCATTTCCCAGCAAACGCCCCTGGATGATCAGTCATTAGATCTCCACCCGATGCGCCTCCTCAGGGTTCCGCGGTGCCCTGGATGGGGCTGCCTCAGGCCTGCCTTTTTCGAATTCCACAGGAGTATTGAGCCATGATGCACGGCGACATTTCGAGCAGCAAGGACACGGTCGGTGTGGCCGTGGTGAACTACAAGATGCCTCGGCTGCACACGCAGGCCGAGGTGCTGGACAACGCGCGCAAGATCGCCGACATGGTGGTGGGCATGAAGTCCGGCCTGCCGGGCATGGACCTGGTGATCTTTCCCGAGTACAGCACCCACGGCATCATGTACGACGCCCAGGAGATGTACGACACCGCCTCCACCGTGCCGGGTGCCGAGACCGCGATCTTTGCCGATGCCTGTCGCAGGGCCAAGGTCTGGGGCGTGTTTTCACTCACCGGCGAACGGCACGAGGAGCATCCCCACAAGGCGCCGTACAACACGCTGATCCTGATGAACGACCAGGGTGAGATCGTGCAGAAGTACCGCAAGATCATGCCCTGGGTGCCCATTGAAGGCTGGTACCCAGGCAACACGACCTATGTGAGCGAGGGTCCCAAGGGTCTGAAGATCAGCCTCATCATTTGCGACGATGGCAACTACCCCGAAATCTGGCGCGACTGCGCCATGAAGGGCGCCGAACTCGTCGTGCGCTGCCAGGGCTATATGTACCCGGCCAAGGACCAACAGGTGCTCATGGCCAAGGCCATGGCCTGGGCCAACAACTGCTACGTGGCGGTGGCCAACGCCGCCGGGTTCGACGGCGTGTATTCCTATTTCGGGCACAGCGCCATCATCGGGTTTGACGGCCGCACCCTGGGCGAGTGCGGTGAAGAAGACATGGGCATCCAGTACGCCGCGCTCTCCAAGAGCCTGATCCGCGACTTCCGGAAAAACGGGCAGTCGGAGAACCATTTGTTCAAGCTGCTGCACCGGGGCTATACCGGCGTGATCAACTCGGGCGATGGCGACAAGGGCGTGGCGACTTGTCCGTTTGGCTTTTACAGCGACTGGGTGAACGACCCGGCGGGCACGCAAAAGGCGGTGGAGGCCATCACCCGCCCCATGATCGGCACCGAGGAGTGCCCGATCGATGGCATTCCCAACCCGGAAGTTGTCTAGCGGGCCCTAGTGTCCTGTCCCGCAAATAACTTGCATATGAAACCGCGTCTTCACACCCAGGGCTGCGTTGCCAATCCTCGCGATAGCACAAGCTATCGCTGC
>NZ_JBFJMY010000243.1:0-6394 GCF_041633695.1 Hydrogenophaga sp. | reverse complement strand
CAGCCGTCGTAACTGCGTCCTTTCGAGCCACAGGGAACAAGTGCACATGTTTGGTGAAGAAATTGGTCACCACTACAATATACTGATTCCCAAGATCGTCCAGGCCCACCTCCGTCAGCAGTTGCATGGCGCGCTCGTCGAGCTGGCGCAGGCTGTGCTCGCTGCGCCAGAAATGAAAAGCCGTGCCCAACTTTCTTTGAAGGCCGATGCGGACGTTCTCGATCAGCGTCATGCGCGGAAAAACGGCCGAAATCTGGAAGGAACGGATCACGCCGCGCCGGGCGATCTGCGCGGGCTGTTCGCGGGTGATGTCATGTCCGTTGAAACGGATCTGGCCCGAGCTGGGCTCCAGAAATTTGGTCAACAGATTGAAGCATGTGGTTTTGCCCGCGCCGTTCGGGCCGATGAGCGCGTGAATGGTGCCGCGCTGAACCTGCAAGCTGACGTCGTTGACCGCTGTGAATCCTCTGAATTCTTTGCTCAGGTGTTGGGTCTCGAGTATGAAGTCGCTCATTTTTTCTGCTCCCGAGAGACAGGCTTGTCGCCGTTCGAAAATATGCGGGCGCGGACCCGCTCGATGAGCGCGGTGAGCTCGCCCATGATGCCGCTGCGAAAAGTCAGCACGCAAACCACGAAGATGAGCCCGGTCACCATGCTGACCGACTCGCCCAGCGCGTTGAACCATTCCAAGCCGGTGTGCGCAGCGACGAATTGCCCGAATTCGCCGATCTTGTTTTCCAGCAGAACCACCACCGCAGCGCCCACGATGGGGCCGGACAGCGTGCCCATGCCGCCCACCAGCGTCATCAGGATCACGTGGCCCGATGCGGTCCAGTGCGCATCGCTGAGCGTGGCGAAACCCAGCACCAGCGTTTTGAGCGAACCAGCCAGGCCCGCCAGCCCCGCAGAGAGCACGAAAGCCAATAGCTTGAAGCGGTTCGTGTCGTAGCCCAGCGATACCGCGCGGGACTCGTTTTCCTTGATGGCCTTGAGCACCTGCCCGTAGGGAGAGTGGATGGTCCGCACAATGACCAGGAAGGCGGCGGTCACGACCGCGAGCGTCACGTAATACATGACGAGGTCGTTTTGCAGGTCGACAAGGCCGAACAGCTTTCCGCGCGGAACACCTTGAAGCCCATCTTCGCCGCCGGTGAAGGGCGCCTGCAGACAGACGAAGAAGAACATCTGCGCCAAGGCCAGCGTGATCATGGTGGAGTAGATACCCTGGCGCCGGATGGCAAAAAAGCCGACCAGCAGCCCCAGCACCGCACCGCTGAGCGTGCCCAGCAGCAGACCCAGTTCCGGCGTCAGGCCCCACGCCTTGATGGAGTGGCCTGCGGCGTAGGCCGCACCGCCGAGGAAGGCGGCATGCCCGAAAGAGAGCAGGCCGGTGTACCCGAGCAACAGATTGAAGGCTGAAGCGAAGAGTGCAAAGCACAGGAGCTTCATGACGAATACCGGGTAAGCGCCCATGGCTGGCGCCACAAGCAGGCCCAGAAAAACCAGGCCGTAACCGATCATGCGAAGTTTGTTGGCGTTCATATTTGATCCTTCACTTTTCTTTGCCGAACAAGCCGGCCGGGCGGATCAAAAGCACGATCACCATGATGACAAACACAACGGTGGACGACGCTTGGGGATAGAAGACTTTGGTGAGCCCTTCGACAACGCCGAGCCCTAGGCCGGTGAGGATGGAGCCCATGATCGAGCCCATACCACCGATCACCACCACGGCAAACACCACGATGATCAGGTTCTGGCCCATGAGCGGCGAGACCTGGTAGATCGGCGCGGCAAGCACGCCGGCGAAGGCCGCCAGCCCGGCACCAAACGCGTAGGTCAGCATGATCATCAAGGGCACATTGACGCCGAAGGCTTCCACCATGCGGGGGTTCTCGGTTCCTGCGCGCAGGTAGGCGCCCAGTCTGGTTTTTTCAATCACGTACCAGGTGGCGGTGCAAACCAGCAAAGACATGACCACGACCCAGGCCCGGTAGTTGGGAAGGGCCATGAAACCGAGGTCTGTGCTGCCCTGCAGCAACTCCGGTGTTTCGTAGTTCAGGCCCGACACGCCATACACCGACCGAAATGCACCTTCAATAAGCAGTGTCAGCCCGAGGGTGAGCAGCAGGCCGTACAAATGGTCGAGCTTGTAGAGCCGCCGCAACAACAGGCGCTCGACCAGCATGCCGAAAATGGCCACCACCACCGGCGCTGCGACCAGCATGATCCAGTAGCTGATCGCCAGGTAGTCCATGGCCATCCAGGTCAGCACCGCTCCCAGCATGAACAGTGCTCCGTGCGCAAAGTTGATGATGTTCAGCAATCCAAAAATAACGGCCAGTCCGAGACTGAGGATGGCGTAGAACGAACCATTGACCAGCCCCAGGAAGAGCTGGCTCAATAAAACGGGTAGGTTGATCTGCATCAGTTGAGACCTCGAGAGATGTTCATGGTGTTGGGTTTTTGTGTGGATGTTTGGATGCCACCGCACGTTGACGACGCATGGCGCTTTCAGGAGCCGCCGTGCGGGCGGGGAAGCGAACTACCATGCCTGCTCCAGGATCTCCAGGAGCTGTTCGGGGCGGGTGATGGGGCGTGGATTGGTTTTCACCATCACGCTTTGCATGGCCGCGGTCGTGATGGCCGCGAAATGCTCGCGACGCACGCCCACATCGCGCAGCCGCGTCGGCAGGCCCAGGTCCGTGGCCAGTTCTTGGATGAGGTCACCGGCAGCGGTATCGGGCCTGCGCAAGGCCTGGCTGATCAAGGCCTGCCGCCCCTCGTTGGCCACTTGGTTGTACCGGAGAACGTTGTGCAGCATGACGCACGATGTATGGCCATGGGGGACGCCCGCGACAGCTCCGAGCTGGTGACCGATGCCGTGACTTGCACCCCATTCGATGCGGTTCAACCCGGTGCAGCAAAGCCAAACGGCCAACTGGCTGTTCAGCCTCGCTTCCAGCAGGCACGGATCGACTTTTGTCTGGCGCAGGGCGTTCGCAAGCATCGGCAAGCCATGTAGGCATGTCGCGTCCGTGAAGGGCTGAGGGTTGCGCGAGCAAATGGTTTCAGCGGCGTGGTCAATGGCGCGCATACCCGTTGAAAGCCACAGCCAGTCGGGCGTGTGCACGGTGATGGCCGGGTCGAGGATCACCCGTTGCGCGCCGATTTCTTTGGCGGTGAACAGGTCCTTGATCTGCCGTTCACTGTCGGTGCACCCGGCCAAGTTGCTGAATTCGGCGCCAGACAGTGTGGTGGGTATGACGATCTGGCGCACGGGTGGTCGCTGGATGGCAGGCAGGTGTTTGCTGCCATCCGCCCGCACGCGGATGGCGAATCCGTCGAGCTGGTCCGGCGATTGCAGTTCTTCTGCGAGGCAGATCAGCAACATCTTGACCGTGTCGATCGGCGTGCCTCCACCTACCGTCACGATCAGGTCGGGTTGTGCCGAACGCACGGCAGCCAATGCGCGAAAAACGCTGTCTCGTGGTACGTGGGCGACACACGCATCGAACAAACCGCAACAGCGATCGCCCAGCGCGTCAGCGATGCTGGTGACCACGTCGGTCTTTCGGCTGAGCGATTGGCTCGACACCAGAAACACCCGTCTGGCGCCCAGTTCTTCCACGGTTTGCACCACGGCCTGGACGCATGGCGTGCCGAACAGCACGCCGTCTTGGGCGAGAAATTCATAGCGGCCGGTTTTGATCATGTGCTTGCCTTTTTTTCGCAGCGGACACGCGCCCGATGAAAGGGGCGTGCCTCGCAATGCCGTTCATCCACGATGAATGGCATGTGTCCATGCGCTGCATGTTTCAGAATTTCTGAGGTCACGGTGCGAGGGCGCTTCCGCGCGAGGCGGGCCTTCGCAGCTGGGTTCAGGCGGGTATGCGGTCGCTGTGCCGTGCGTACTCGCTTGCACGGAGTTCGCGCCGCAGCAACTTCCCGGACGGTGTTTTGGGAATGTCCTGGACAAACTCGACGAGCCGCGGATATTTGTAGGGCGCCGTCGTTTGCTTGACATGCTCCTGGAGCGCCAGCACCAGCGCACTGTCGCCATAAATGCCGCTGCACAGTTTCACGAAGGCCTTGACGACCTCGCCCCTGTCGGGATCGGGGCTGCCGACCACCGCGCACTCCATCACCGCCGGATGCTCCATGAGCGCGTTCTCCACTTCCATGGGGCCGATCCGGTAGCCCGCCGAACTGATGATGTCGTCCGTGCGACCTTGGTAGAAGACGTAGTCCTCTTCGTCGATGACGACCATGTCTCCCGTCAGGAAGTAATCGTGCGATCCACAAGTCAGCCGGGTTTTCTGGGTCAGTGCCGGGTCGTTCCAGTAGCCCAGCATCAATTGCGGATTCGGTAAACGAAGCGCCAGTTGGCCGGCTGTGCCACGGGGGACGATGTCGCCCTGTTCATTCACGGCGACCATCTCGCTTCCAGGAAGCGTGCGTCCCATCGAGCCGGGCTTTTGAATGGAGCGGGTCTGGTTCGCGACGGTCATCAGGGTTTCGGTCTGCCCATACGCTTCGACCAGCGGTATCCCGGTCTGTTCGGTCCAGCGGCGTGCCACGTCTGGATTGACCGACTCACCCGCCGAAACGGCAAGCCGGAGCCGCCACTGGTGTTCACGAATACCCGGCTCGTTGATGAGATGGCGAAATTCGGTGGCGGAGCCGCAAAACACGGTCACGCCGTATTTTTCGATCTTGAGCAAGCGGTCTGCAGGATCGAAGCGGCCGTTATAAAAGAGCACCGCGCTGCCGCAGGACCAGGGTCCCCAGAGAATGCTGGTGCCCGCCTTGCTCCACCCCGTATCGGCCGTGCACCAGATGAGGTCTTGTTCGGTCAGCTCCTGCCAGTACTGGGCCGATACCCGCCAGGAAAACAGGGCGCGGGAGGCATGTGCGACACCTTTGGGCAGACCGGTGGATCCGGACGTGTAGTAGATCACCGCCGGATCATCGAGGTCGGTGTCGTCGCAGGCGAATGCCGCACTGGCACGGCCCATTTCGGTGTTGAAATCCAGCCAGCCAGGCCCGATGTCGGTCGAGACGCCGACGGCCAACCGGGTTGCAATGCCCGATCCGGCGAACTTGCCCGTGTTCGCAGAAGTTGTGACCGCAGCCGTCGCGCCGGCATGCCGGGCCCGGTACGTGACGTCCTTTTCGGTGAGCATGTCGATGCAGGGGATGGGTACCGCCCCCAGCTTGGTACAGGCCACCATGACCAGTTGCCATTGCGGTATTCGGGGCAACATGACGATCACACGGTCGCCCTTTTTCACGCCGCATGCGCGCAGGAGGTTGGCCACCTGGTTCGATTGCTTGCTGACGGCGTTGAACGTGTAGCGCTCCTCCTTCCCGGACTCGTCGCACCAGATCAAGGCTTCCCGGTCGGGTGTTTTAGCCGCCCAGGCGTCAACGACATCGCGGCCGAAATTGAATGTTTTGGGCAAATTCCAGCGGAAAGCCTTGTATTCGTCCAGGTAGCTGTCGTGTTGGATATTCATTTTCTGTCTCCTTGCTGTATCGGGTGCATCTTGGTTCCTGTGGGCTGGCGGATGGCAAGCAGGGTTCAGGCATCAGACGACGTTTCGCTCCCTGAGCGTGGCAATTTCCTGGTCGGTATAGCCAGCACCCAGCAGCGTTTCCTCGCTGTGTTGGCCCAGCATGGGAGGTGCCAGCCTGACGCTTCCGGGTGTTCTGGAAAACTTGATGGGAAAGCCCAGTTGCGGGATGCGGCCTTCGCGCGGGTGGTCGATATGGAACAGCATTTCCCGGTGCTGGAGCTGGGGGTCGGCAAACGCCTCTTTCATGGAGTTCGCAGGCGTGGCGGGGATGTCCGCCGCCTTCAGCCGTTCAAACCATTCTTGAGCGGTTGCGGTGAGGAACAGCGCCCGCACCACGGCGAACTGGCGTTCGCATACCTCGCCCTCGGGCCACTGGTCGGCCTTGAGTTCGGGGTGCCCCACCAGATCACAAAATGCGGCCCAAAAATGCGCTTCGATGGCGCCCAGCGTCATGTGGCGGCCATCGCCGCAAAGGTAGACGTTGTAGCAAGGCGCCGCGCCCAGAAAGGCCCGTTCGCCGCCTTTGGGTTCCACGCCCGCGAAGAGGTAGTCAGCCGCGTGATAAGCCAGCCATGGCACGAGTCCGTCGGTCATCGAAATGTCGACGAACTGCCCTTGGCCGTCGGCTCGGCGAGCCTGCAGCGCCGCCAGTATTCCGAACGCGGCCATGAGCGATCCGCCCCCCACATCGGCAATCGACAGGCCGGGCACGATGGGTCCGGTCGCGGGTGTGCCGAACAGGTGCAGACCGCCTGCAAGCGCCAGGTAGTTCAGGTCGTGGCCCGCCACCTTTGCATAGGGTCCGTCTTGGCCGT
>NZ_JBFJMY010000242.1:0-6415 GCF_041633695.1 Hydrogenophaga sp. | reverse complement strand
ATCGAGGCCACGCGGCTGCGCTACGCCCCAGGAGCCGGTTGGCGGTATTCGAACGTCGGCTACCTGTATGTGGGGCGGCTTATCGAACGGGTGACGGGCCTCGCGCTCGAAGACGCGCTGGTGCAGCAGGTCCTGGCGCCACTCGGTTTGTCGGCGGTTCGTCTCGCCAAGGCGCGCACCGACCTGGTCGGCGTGTGCCGTGGGGCCGCGTCCGCATACGACCCTGGATGGGTTTATCACGGCTTGCTGGTCGGGCCGCTATCAGCCGCTGCTCTTTTTCTGGACCGGCTACTGGCTGGGCAACTTCTGCCTGAAGCGCTGCTACAAGCGATGCAAACGGCACGCGCACTCGGTGGGCCGATTCCCGGGCGCTCCTGGACCTCTCCGGGATATGCCCTCGGCTTGATGCAAGGGGCCGTGGATACGGGCGTGACCGTGTGCGGGCACACCGGCGTTGGACCGGGCAGTGTTGTCGCCGTCTACCACTGTGCCGACGGCGCGAACACCGCGAGTTGTGCGGTCTTTCGCGAGGGCGCCAGCGAAGGCATGGCTGAAGCAGAAGTCGTTCATCGCCTTTCGGAAGTCCTGAAGCCTGAGAAAAACGATGGCTGTTGATGCGGAGCCTTTGCGCGCAGGCCGACGGCGAGGCCGCACGATACTGCGCCGGTCGCCCGGTTTTGGCATCCACTCCGCTTGAACCGACTGGGGGGTAGGGGGCGAACAAGCCCTTGCGCTCCAGACACCGGGTCGCCGCACCACGCCACCGCGCCCGCCTCCTGCGCCAAGTGTCGGCTTGCTCCTACACGCGGCCCACGCTGCCGGGTCTATGCTCGTGGTTCTTTTCGGGTGCTGCGCTTGTGCGCCCAGCCCCGAACCCCCAACCCCTTCAAGAACACCCTATGACCAACGCCCAATGGTTCATGCTGATCGGCGGGCTCTTGCTCGCCATGGGGCTGACCTCTTCGCTGCTCAAGCGCTCGGCCGTGACCTCGGCCATGATTTATCTGGCGGTGGGATTTTTGTGTGGGCCCACGGTGCTCAACCTGTTCCACTTCAACCCGCTGAAGGAGTCGGCCCTGCTGGAGGTGCTGACCGAGGTGGCGGTCTTGATTTCCCTGTTTTCCGCCGGGGTCAAGATGCCGGTGCCGTTCACCCTGGCGCGCTGGCGCGGCCCCATTTTGTTGGCCACGGTGTCTATGGGGCTCACGGTGGGCATGGTGGCCGCTTTTGCGTATTTCGTGCTGGGGCTGCCGCTGGGCGCGGGGGTCTTGCTGGGTGCCATCGTCGCGCCGACCGACCCCGTTCTGGCCACCGATGTGCAGGTGCGCCACCCCGGTGACCGCGATCTGCTGCGCTTCAACCTGACTTGCGAAGCCGGCATGAACGACGGCAGTGCGTTCCCGTTCGTGGTGCTGGGCATGGGTCTGCTGGGTTTGCATGGCCTGGGCGACTGGGGCCTGCGCTGGGTGTTGGTGGACGTGTTGTGGGCCACGCTGAGCGGCATCGCCATCGGGGTGCTGGCGGGTGTTGCGCTGGCCCGCCTGAGCGCCATGCTGCGCCGCGCGCCTTACGAACACGATTTGATGGACGATTTTCTCGGGCTGGGTTTGATCGGCGTGGTTTATGGCGTGTCGGTGCTGGTGGACGCCTGGGGTTTTCTCGCCGTGTTTTTCGCTGCGGTCGCCCTGCGCCAGACCGAGTTGCGGCTGGCGAAGGCAGAGCAGCCACAGCCGCAGCGGCCGGCGCTACAGACCGGCGAAGTGGCCCAAGCCGGTGCCGACACCGGCACCGTGGTGCCCACCGTCTCCATGGGATCGCTGGTGTTCAAAGAACATCTGGAGCGCCTGTCCGAGGTGGTGCTGGTGCTGCTGGTGGGGGGCTCCTTGTTTCTCAACTCCTGGAGCTGGGAGGCGGTGGCGGTGGCGCTGTTCCTGTTCGTGATCGCGCGCCCGCTCAGTGTGTGGGTGGCGCTGCTGGGGGTGGGCACCACGCTGCGCATGAAGGGCATGACCGGCTGGTTCGGGGTGCGGGGCATTGGCTCGCTCTATTACCTGATGTACGCGATCCAGCACGGTTTGCCCGAACCGCTGGCCTTGCAGCTAGTGCAGATCACGCTGATCGTGGTGACCTTGTCGATCCTGCTGCACGGCATCAGCGTCAAGCCCATGATGGGCCGTTTCTGGCGCAGTGCCTGAGCCCGCCGCCACCGGGCGCGGGCGGTGTCAAGCCTGTGTGGCGGTCGACACCAGCACGTCGCCGGTGGATTCGGCCAGCACATGTTTGGTCACGCTGCCGAGCAACAACTCTTGGGCCATGTTCTGGCCGTGTTTGCCGATGACGATCAGGTCGCAGTCGCATTCCTGCTCCTGTTCGACGATGGCCAGCGAGGGTTCGCCGCGCACCACGCACGGTGTCCAGTCTTCGGGCTGCAGGTTGGCGCTGCCCGCCAGTGCCTGCAGCTGTTGCGTGGCGGCGTGTTGGGCTTGCACACGGTACTGCTCGATCGCGGTGTCTTCCACGCCGGCGAACCGCAACTTGCCCTCAAAGGGCACGTCGTAAGCCGCCAGCAGCACCAGGTGGGCGCCTGGCGCGACGCGGCGGGCCAGATCGATCAAGGACGCGGACCAGGGCGAAAAATCCACCGGCACCAGTACCCTGCGGTACGCCTCGTGGGCGCGCTGCTTGACCACCAGCATCGGGCGCGTGGTCAGGCACAACAAGCGCTCGGACGTCGCGCCCAGCAAGAGGTGGCGCATGAAACCGGCGCCGCGCGCGCCGAGCACCACCAGGTCGGCATCCATGTCCTCGGCCTGCCGTGCGATCTCGTCCAGCACCGCCCCTTGCACCAGGGCCGTCTCGACGGTGGCACCGCGCGCCGCGCCGAGTTCGGTGGCCATCTCCGCCAGCGCCTGCCCGGTCTGCTCAACCAGGGTTTGTTCGAGCGCGCTGCCCAGGCCCAGCATGGGCTGCAACCGGGCCAACGTGCCGGCGCTGAGCGCGTGCACCAGGCGCAGCCGGGCGCGCGCGGTGTGCGCCAGCCTGGCGGCGCGGTCGGCGGCCTGGCGCGACGGGCTCGAAAGGTCGGTCGCGGCCAGTATGTTTTTCAAATGGGTCATGCGTTTGTCTCCTTCGGTCTGATCGGGTTGCGCAGCGGTTGCCTTGAAGCCAGATCCAGTCTCTGGCGGCGGCCTCAGCCTTCTTCCACCGTCCGGCGCGCGAGCACCAGCCGCAGCTGTTTTTCGCTCTCGAGCAGGGCGAACAGCGCGACCCCGACGCCGACGATGAGCATGCCGTCGAGCAGGGGCACCGCCTCGGTCGCAAAGATGCGCTGCAGCACCGGCAGGTAGGTGATGGCGAACTGGGCCAGCACCACGGCCAGCACCGTGGCCCACACCACCTGTGTGCCGCGCACGGCCTGCCAGGTCAGCGAGGTGCCGTAGATGTTGCGGATGAAGAACAGGTGAAAAATCTCCATGACCACCAGCGTGTTGAGCGTCATGGTGCGTGCCAGCTCCATGGAGTAACCCCGGTCGATGGCGTAGGCGAACATCCCGTACACCCCGCCCAGGAACAGCAGCGACACCAGCACGATGTGCCAAACCAGCTGGCCGGTCAGCAAGGGCTCGTTTCGGCGGCGTGGTGCGCGGCGCATGGTGCCCGCCTCGGTGGGCTCGAAGGCCAGAGCGATGCCCAGCGTGATGGCCGTGATCAGATTGACCCAGAGTATCTGGATCGGTGTCACCGGCAAGGCCAGGCCCAGCAGCAGCGCGACGACGATCGTCATGGCCTCGCCTGCATTGGTCGGCAGGGTCCAGCTGATGACCTTCTTGATGTTGTCGTAGACCGTTCGGCCTTCGCGCACGGCGGCGACGATGGAGGCGAAGTTGTCGTCGGCCAGCACCAGCTCTGCGGCCTCTTTGGCCGCCTCGCTGCCCTTCAAGCCCATGGCAATGCCGGCGTCGGCGCGTTTGAGCGCTGGCGCGTCGTTCACGCCGTCGCCGGTCATGGCCACCGTCATGCCGTGCGACTGCAGCGCCATCACCAGCCTGAGCTTGTGTTCGGGGCTGGTGCGGGCAAAGATGTCGGTCTCCAGCACCGCTGCGGCCAGCGCCACGTCGTCCATGCGATCCAGGTCCGCACCGGTCAAGACGCTGTCGGCGTTTTGCAGGCCGATTTGTTGGCCGATGGCAGCGGCCGTGCCCTTGTGGTCGCCGGTGATCATCTTCACGCGGATGCCCGCGCCCCGGCACTCGGCCACGGCGGCGGTGGCCTCGGCACGAGGCGGATCGATCAGCCCCACCAGACCGATCAGGGTCAACTGCCCTTCGAGGTCGGAAAACGACAGCGCCATGTGTTCGGTCGGCACGGGTCGCGTGGCGAAGGCGAGCACGCGCTGGCCTTGGGCGGCAATCTGGGCCGCCTGGTCGTGCCAGAAATCCGGATCGAGGGGCTCGGTGCCGTTTGCGGCGCTGCGCTGGGTGGCGCACATCGCCAGCATCTGTTCCGGCGCACCCTTGGCGAAGATGCAGGCGTGCTGCTTGTGGTCGTGGGTCAGGATCGCCATGAACCGGTGCTTGGCATCAAAAGGAATCGCATCGGTGCGTGTCCAAGCCGCCGTTTCCTGCCGGGTGTCCAGGCCGATCTTGGCCGAGAGTGCCAGCAGCGCGCCTTCCATCGGATCGCCCTCGACCGTCCACACGCCCTCGCGTTCCTGTAGCGAAGCGTCGTTGCACAGCGCAGCCGAGCGGCTCAGTTCGTCCAGCACCGCGTGTTCGCGGCCGTTGACCACGGCGCCGTCGAGCCGGACCGGGCCACTCGGCTCGTAGCCCACGCCCTCCAGCGAAAACAGCTGCGTCGCCGTCACGACCGACACGGCCATCATTTCATTGCGGGTCAGTGTGCCGGTCTTGTCGGTGCAGATCACCGATACCGAGCCCAGGGTCTCGATCGCGGGGAGGTGGCGCACGATGGCGTTGCGCCGTGCCATGGCTTGCACGCCCACCGCCAGCGTGATCGTCAGCACCGCCGGCAGACCTTCGGGAATGGCGGCCACCGACAGTCCGACCACCGCCATGAACATCTCGGAGAAGTCGAAATGCCCGACGAAGTAGTCAAAGACCAGCAACAGGGCCGCTATCAACAAGATGAGCACGGTGAGCCAGCGCGCAAAGACGTTCATCTGCCGCACCAGCGGGGTGGTGAGCACCTCGACGGTGGAAAGCATGCCGCTGATGCGACCGATCTCCGTGCGCGCGCCTGTGGCCACCACAATGCCGCGCCCGGCCCCGCTGCTGATGAGCGTGCCGCTGTACGCCATGCAGGCCCGGTCGCCCAGCGGCGCGCCTTCCGTTACCGGCCGGGTGTGTTTGTCGGCCGGGACCGATTCCCCGGTCAGGATCGCTTCCTGGATCTGCAGGCCGAGCGCTTGCAGCAGCCGCAGGTCGGCGGGCACCTTGTCGCCGGCCTCCAGCAGCACCACATCGCCCACCACCAGGGCGTCGCCATCGACCGTGCGGCGCTCGCCGTCGCGCAACACCGATGCACGCGGCGCCAGCATGCGGCGGATGGCGGCCATGGCTTTTTCGGCCTTGCCTTCCTGGGCGAAGCCGATCGCCGCGTTGGCCAGAACGACGGCCAGAATGACCGCGGTGTCGACCAGATGACCGAGCGCTGCCGTGATCGCAGCCGAGCCCAGGAGCACGTAGATCAGGATGTTGTGAAAGTGCAGGAGAAAGCGCAGCAGCGCGCTGCGCTGGGCGGGTTCGGGCAGGCGGTTGGGCCCGTGGGCCTGCAGGCTGGCATGGGCTTCGTCTTGCGAAAGGCCATGGGGCGAACCGCGCGTGCCTTCGAGTGCGGCGTCGGCGTGCGACGCATGCCAATGGTGAGCCGTTTGCTCGTCGTGACCCGTTTGCATGGTCGGTATCTCCAAGGTGTGCTCACGCTTTCGGTCTTGCTCCAGGGATCATAGAACACGGCTTTCCGCGTGGAGGGGCGCGGCGTTCACGCTCGGCCAGGCGCCGATCCGGCTGGCGCTTTCAGCGCGCCGTTTTGCGGCTGGTGCGTGCGGGTGCACGCCCATGTGTGCCGTGTACATGGCCCGAGGCGTTGGGTGCAGGCGCGGGCTGCAGCGCCCCTTCGCTGAGCTGGTTCAAGATGCCGCAGTGCCCGGCGTCTTGCGAAACCCGGCAGGTTTCGCGCAGTTGCCGGAGCTGCTTTTCCAGGGCGCGCAGTTCGCGGATGCGGTGCGCCACGTGGCCGATGTGTTCGTCGAGCAGCGCATTCACCTCGCCGCAGTCTTGCGAAGGTGCGTCTTTGAAATGCAGCAGCACGCGGATTTCGTCCAGCGTCATGTCGAGCCCGCGGCAATGGCGGATGAACGAGAGCCGCTGGGCGTGCGCTTCGCCGTAGACGCGGT